>CADCVD010000168.1 GCA_902806055.1 uncultured Rubrobacteraceae bacterium | reverse complement strand
TGCCGGTCGAACCCTATGATGACTTCGCCGTCTATGACGGTGGTAGGGGTCGACTGGGAGTTCATCTCGACCATTTCCTGCATTGCATCGAGGTCGGTGCGGACGTTCTTCTCGATAAAGTCAATGTTCCTTTGAGATAGATACTCTACCTCCTGGTGGCATGCGCCTCAGCCGGGCTGGGTATACACGACTACGTTCTTGGCAGGCATTAGTACTCCTCTCTTTGCGAAGGTTTCCCATTATAGTGCTCTGCCAGTAGCCAGTTGCTAGGCTGTCCCATTGATCTTGAAGATCACGAACACGTTAGCGCTCGGAGAAGTGCTGCAAATGCTCGGCTCGATGGGCTCTTCCGCAGTACCCGGCTGTAAGGCCTATCGGCTTATTGACCGATGCTTCTCGAAGGGGGGTCTCCTGCAAAAGAGACAAAGTAGAAAGCCGACGAGCGGACTCGAACCGCTGACCTGCTCATTACGAGCCGGCTAATCTGTAGTACGCCGAGTATCGCCGCTTTCGCGAAATACCCGCAAACAGCCCACATGCTCCCATCGCCTGTCAATTGCGATTCTGCCGAGTACCACCGAGTATCTTCCCGGTTGGCATCAGCTAGACCGGCATGCCTAGGACCGTGGATATTAACCGCCTCCTAAAAAGATCTTCGTGTCTGATCCTTTCAGACGGGTTGGCATTTACGTACGCTCCTGTCCGGAACCGAAGTTCCCTCCGTCTACCGGGTATTGGTGTTGCGGTTGTGGCATCATCGCGGCCAGGAGTAGGCAGAAAAGTGCCACGACCGCTAGCACGGTGCGTATGGCGTGGAAGAGGTTCCAGCGGTCCCGCACCTGCTCCCAGTACGCGGGCGGGTTGTCCACCGACCAGGTATTTATGATCTCCGAGTTGATCGGCACGTTGACGAGCAAGGTCGTGGTGGTAAGCGCAATGGTGCACACTACCCCGACCGCGGTAAGGCTGAACACCCACGTCTTGCGATCACGGATCAGCAACAACATCACCAACCCCGAGGCTATGACGAGAGTATTGAAGACGGGCATTATCGGCGCGAACACCTCGTGCTTGGGCTTCTCTACGGCGGTGTAGACGGACGCGGAGACCTCGAGCAACGCTAGCTCGACGATAAAGACGCCCACCAGCAACCCTGCGAGCAACGCTACCAGACATAGGTTCACGAAACGAGCTATCTTGAGATGCACTGGTGATCTTCCACTTACCGTATCAGCGATAGATAACCCTGGAGATTTCACGATGGTGCCCTATCCGCAAGGGAGCGCAGCAGCTCCGGCCAGCGGTTGTAATCAAAGCTCTCCCCCATTCGTACGATCACCAGGTCCTTATCAGGGGCCACGTAGATGAACTGGCCCAGGTTGCCGCGCGCCAGGAACCGTCCACGCTCGGCGCGTGCGACATCCACCCACCAGAAGTACTGGTAGAAGTCCGCCGGATCGGTAGTGGTGTCCGCTCGGGTCGATTCCTCAACCCAGCTAGCTGGCACCACTTGTTTGCCGTTCCACTCCCCCCGGTTGAGGTAGAGGCGCCCGAACTTGGCGAAGTCTATCGCCCTACCGTTGATACCGCTCTCCATCTTCTCGAACCCGTCCTCCTCGCCGTCTAGGCTCCACGATCCGTCCGCCTCCATCCCGAGCGGTTGCCATATCTTCTGCGAAAGGTAGGTGGCGACCGGTCGGTCGGTGGCCCGCTCCAGGATCATGCCCAGCAGCAGCGGATGGTAGTTGTTGTATTCCCATCGCATCCCCGGCTCGACCTCGGGCTCTACCCTCAGCGCTAGCTCTCTGAGGTCCGGGTCATAGTAAGTTTTCGCGTCATCACCGAAAGGATCCCCACCGCCACCTTCGCCCGAGTACTTGAGCCCGGAGGACATAGTCAGGAGGTGTCGGATGGTTATCTCATCCATTCCCGCTCCTTTCAACTCGGGGATGTAGTTGGTGATGGGATCATCGACGCTCCCGATGTAGCCCTCCTCGATGGCGATGCCGACGAGGGCTGACGCGAACGATTTCGCCACCGAGAATGATGTCTGGGTAGATTGGCGGTCGTAACCGTTGAAGTATCCCTCGTAGAGGAGGGCGTCGTCGCGGATCACTAGAAAGGCCGTTGTGCCGGTGTCCTCAAGGAACTTCTCAAGCGGCTCGGTGACCTCCGTCCCTCCTGTAGAGTCGAGCGTGGCGGCCATGCTCTCGCGGGGGATCGCCGGATCCAGCGCGTCGCGGCGATACGTAACCGTTTTGAGGTACGGAGGAGGTTCCTCGGGTGCGGGCCTGAAGGAGAACGCCCTCGACCCTGCGGACACGGCCCGGGAGGGGAATCTCTCGAAGTCGTGGAAGTCGGCCTCGCGCCAAGCGATGAGCCTCGAGATGTAGAAACGATCGGTCGTCGCGGCGGCTGCAGCCACGATCCCCACGAACGAGATCGCAACAAGCAAGAGCACGATCGTCAGCCGCCGCAGGGATCGCTTGCGAAACATGATTTCTCTCCTCGATTCGTTGCCTAATGCACGGCTAAGTGGTTTTTCGGATGTGAGAAGATCATCCGAAGAACACCGGGAGCAGGATCAGCATCACGGAGACATTCCCCAGGACATGCGCGCCCATGCTCACGTAGATGCTCTTCTTCCACCAAGCCGCATACACCACCGGCAACAGCCCCACGATGCGCCCCACGTTCTGCCAGGGCGTGAAGAAGTGGTAGACCGAGAAGAGTACCGTGTTCACCAGCGGCGCCCACGCCCCAAAGCGCGAGATCCTCGGCAGCAGATACCCCCGGAAATACACCTCCTCCACGATGGGACCGACGATCGCGTTGACGGCGAACCCGAAGGCCCACGTGATCACCAAGGCCGCCGTCGAGTACCTAGCGAAGTCCTCGACCAGGAAAAACGAGTCAGGCAGCCAGAAGAAGACGTTCTCGATGAAGAAGACATCTAGCGGAGGGTAGATAAGCACGTAGAAGATCGACGACCATGCCAGCAACCCGAGGACCAGCGCGACGAACTGCCACTTCGGCACAGGCTCCCGATAGAGCACCATGTCCCCCAGCGAAGATCCGTTCTTCCGGGCACGGTAGAAGAGGTACCCTAACTCGAAGGGGATGAGCACGAAGAGGATGGCGAGGTAGATCGCCATGAGCGACGGGAACCCCAAGCCCCTCACCACCGGCGCGGCGAGGATGTAGAACGCCACCATCAACACCCCCGGCAGGAGGTGCAGCACGACCGTCCGCGCGATGGAGTGCTGTCCGTCCGCGATGCCCTTTCCGATCAATGCTTGTGAAGTACCCATTACTCCTCCTTCTCGGCTGGGTCATTGCCTACTACTATCCTCTCTGAACGTGCGCTGGGAGGCTTCTGGACCGCGACGATTGTGCACAGCAGGGCGAAAAACAGGGCAAACGCACCGAGAAGCAACTCCCACGAGCTACCACCAACGAAGTTCAAGATCGAGACCAGCACTAACACAACGGTCATCGCCCACGCCCCCCACCTGAAGATCCACCCCGGCATACGCCTGCCCCACACCCCCATCCTTCCGAGCACGATCAGCGCGGCTGCCAGCGGCACGACGACGGCGAGCCACAGCACGAGCGGAGGTGGAACAGGGTTACCTTCGCCCAAGACAGCCCGTACGCCCCACGCTCCCCCAAACGCCCAGTAGGCCTGCATGGCGGCCATGGCGGCCCAAATCGCTGCCGCGAGATAACCGGTCGATCTGACCAGCGACGTCTTCATGTCTGACCCTTTCACCTTCGAATTTGGCCTTATGTTTCTTATGTCCACTTGCGTTCCTCCTTTCCACTCTCGACGTTTCTCGGACGGTTTGTGCGCCGCCTCATTCCTGCCTCCCAGATTGCTGCAGGCTCAAGGTGCATCCGCGGCCTCAACATGGCAACGACGAGGGCGAGGGCCAAGAGCAAGAAACAAAACGCTTGCAACCACATAAGCGGGGTAGTGGCCGGCCCCTCCGTGAACCTCGCGGAGTTCACCATCAGGTGGAACCCCACCCCCGCCAGCGCTACGCTCCCCCCTGTGCCCTTGTAGACGCAGCTCATCGAGACCGCCAGGGCGTTGGTCATTACGAGGTAAGGCAAGAAAGAATATTCACCACCTATTAGCGCTCCGAGACCGGGCAAGACGAAGGCTGGGAGGTGCCACAGCCCCCACAAGGAGCCGAGTAGCATGCTGGCGGGCAGAAAGCCCCAGCGGTCGAGCAACCTGGGCAGTGCGAACCCCCGCCACCCGATCTCCTCGCCCAGCGGTCCCCCGATCAGGGTACCCAGCAGCAGCGGGAACACCAGGTACCACGAGCCCAGGTCGAACTCCCGCAGGGCCACCTCGTCGGTGACCACGGCGGCCAGGAGGCTCGCGAGAAGAGCGGCGGCCGGTACCCCCAGCAGCACGACCAGGTACCAGCGGAGACCCACGCGCAACTTGAGGAGCCTCCCGGACAGCTCCCGCAGGCCGGCCCTGCCACCGGTTATGGCCGTCATGGCGATGCCTGAGAGGCTGGGTGCAAATATCGCGAGCATCAGGAGAAGTACGACGAGGCCCGAAGGGCTTTGGAGCGAAACCACACCCAAGGACGACAACAGCCAGACTACACCGACTATGCCCCACGTCACGGTGAACGCCAGCCCAAAGAAAGCAACGAGAGGATGTCTCCTTACGTACTTCATCGTCGATCTCCTTTCGTGTTTCTTTCGCCGGACTCGTGCTCCGCCTTTCTGGTTCCTAGTCTGCGTCCCGGGGCGAGCCGGAACCACACACATGTCTTCCACGCTTACCCCCACAGTCGACTGTGGGACGTGTGTACGGTGTGTGCTAACCTGCCTTCACGTACCGTGCACTTGCGCCGTAAGAGAACTTGCGGGACAGGAGCAGCGAGAGAGATATGGGCGGAGCAAGAACTGCGGACTTCGGCGCGCGGCTCAGGCGGCTTAGGGAGGCGGCCGGGCTTACGCAAGAGGAGTTGGCCTCTCGAGCCGGTCTGTCCGCCAAAGCCGTGAGTGCCCTGGAACGCGGCGAAAGGAAGCGACCCTATCCCCATACCATCGGCGCCCTAGCCGACGCTCTGGAGCTTTCGGGCGCCGAGCGCGAAGCCCTGATCGACGCTGCACCGAAGCGCTCGGGCATGGCCTTCATCCCGCCGACCGGGCAGGAGGACCTGGTCTATACGCTCCCGGTGCCCCTGACGCCGCTCATCGGGCGAGAAAGGGACGCCGCCGTGGTTCGCTCCCTGCTCGTAAGGGGCGAGACGCGACTCTTGACGCTCACGGGGCCAGGGGGCGTCGGCAAGACGCGCCTCGGCCTTGAGGTGGCTCGGGGCGCCGCCAATCTCTTCCCCGATGGCGCGCTCTTCGTCGACCTGGCACCCTTGGGCGACGCCGTGCTCGTCTTGTCCACCGTCTCGCAGGCCCTGGGGTTGAGGGCGACCGGCGACAGGCCCTTGCTCGAGGCTATTCAAGGCCACCTACGTGAGAAGCGGCTGCTCCTGGTGCTCGACAACTTCGAGCACGTGCTTGGGGCGGTGTCCGAAGTGGCCTCACTGGTAAGCTCGTGCCCGAAGCTAGCCGTGCTCGCAACCAGCCGCGCGCCCCTGCGGGTTAGGGGGGAGAGACAATATCCCGTCCCGCCCCTAAGACTGCCCGACCTCGTCCATGCACGGGACGCGGAGGAGGTTGCCCGGGCACCGGCCGTGGAATTCTTCGTAGAGCGCGCCCGCGAAGCCTCCCCCTCCTTCGAGCTCACCGAGAACAACGCCGCGGTAGTGGCTAAGATTTGTCGGCGCCTGGAGGGGCTGCCGCTAGCGCTCGAGCTCGCTGCGGCGAGGGTGAGTCTGTTGGGAGCTGTGACGCTGCTTGCCCGGCTGGACCAGGCTTTAGAGGCCGGCGGGGCGCACGACCTCCCCGAAAGGCAGCAGACCATGCGGGCGACGCTGCGGTGGAGCTATGAATTACTCTCGGAAGAGGAGAAGGCCTTGTTCCGCAGCCTCAGCGTGTTCGCCGGGGGCTTTAAGCTGGAGGCGGCGGAGGTTGTGGGCGCGGCAGGGGAGGCGGGTACCGGTAAGATTCTCGGACTCCTTGGGCGGCTGCTGGAGCAGTCGCTGGTCGTGGCGACCGATACGGGCGAAGAGGTACGCTACAGGATGCTAGAGCCGATCAGGCAGTACGCGCTCGAGGAGCTGGAGGAGAGCGGCGAGGCTGAAGCGACGAGGCGTCGGCATGCGGAGTTCTTCCTCGATCTCGCCGAGAGGGCGGAGCCAGAGCATAAGGGGCCCGATCAGGTGGAGTGGCTTGAGAGGTTGGAGAAAGAACACGCCAACCTCAGGGCCGCCATGGGCTGGGCGCTCTCTATGAGTGATGCTGAGACTGCCGCAAGGGGATGGGCGCTGTGGATATTCTGGTGGTACCACAGCCATCAGCGCGAGGGGCGCCGGTGGATGGAGGCGGTGCTGGAGGGCGATCTTTCACCACCTTCACGGGCGAAGGTGCTCATGGTCGCCGGCTCTATGGCTTTCGGTCACGGCGATTACGAACAGAGCGAGAAGTATTGTGAAGAATGCCTGGAGTTGTCCGAGCAGGCAGGGGACGATCTCCGGGCGGCCTTGGCCCAGGTCGGCTTGGGCCTTGCGGCGATGGGTAGATCCGATCACGAGGCGGCCGCCTCCCACCTCCAGGGCGCTCAGAGATCCTTTCAGGAGGCCGACGAAGACTTTGGCGTAGCCCACGTGACCACCTATTTGGGGATACTGGCGCTAACGCGCGGTGAGGAGGGCAAAGCAACACAGACACTCGAGGAGGGGTTGGCAGTGGCCCGCCGGATAGGAGACAGGGGCAGCGCCTACATCGCGCTCTACAACCTGGCGCAGATGGCCCTCTCCCGCGCCGACCACGACCGAGCTGCAACTCTCTTTGAGGAAGGGGTTACCCTCTCCGAGCAGATCGGAGACCGGGCGAACGTCGCCTACTGCCTGGAGGGGCTGGCCGTGGTTGCCAGTGCGCGGGGAGATGCGGAGCGCTCGGCGCGCCTCATCGGTGCGGCCGAAGGATTGCATGAAGCGGTTGGGGTGCCCGCTTACGTCTATTACGAGCCGTACCACTCACTATACGAACACACCGTATCAGCCACGCGTTCCCTGCTGGGTGAGGAGGGTTTCAAGGAGGCGCGGGCCGAGGGAAGGGACATGAGCTTCGAGCAGGCGGTGGCGTATGGCCTTGAAAGGGAAGAAGCCTCGCCCGCATAAGCAGCGAGCGGGATGAGCGGTCGCAAGGTCCGATAGAGGAAGGTAGGGATACTTGGGGCCTAGCAAGGGACCGACACGCTGATCTGTGGATGATCACGCACCTTCACTGGTTGCGCTCTATTCACTGATGAATTTGTGAGTGGTGTTAAAAGGCCCCTAATGATGAACTGTGCGCCTCTCTTATTCTGGTCATTCCGCTTAGGTAAGCCAAACAAGCGAGCCGACGAGCGGACTCGAACCCCTGACCTACTCATTACGACTGAACCGTTGCGCTCGCGGTGGTGTCAGAATGGTGTCAGAAGTTCGTGGATTATACGTCGTCGCCGGATCCTTTGCGCTCGATAGGTGAGTAGGAATGGAGATGGCATACCCGCAACCGGTCGAGTTCACGCTCGGCTACGCTGTGCAATAGGCGGTGGTATCTCGATGCCATACTGGACCCCGATGGTCACGATCCTCCCCACGTCTGGCTGGTCCTCAAAGGCGAGCGGCCCCGCCTCACCATCCACCGCTTTACCCACCTCCTCGAAGAACCGCTCATACAAGCCTCCCGGAGTCTGGGTTACCATCATCCTGCCGATGCCCTCACCGACTTTCTTGTGGGTGTGGAGGCTACCCTTGGGGACGTAGAGGAGGGAGCCGGCGCCCACCCTCAATATGCAGCCGTCGACCTGGAACTCGTACTCCCCTTCGAGTACATAGAAGGACTCGTCCTCGCGGTGCTGGACGTGAGGCGGCGGTCCGCTCCCTGGTGGCGTCTCTATCTCAAAGAGCGAGTAAGCTCCGCCGGTTTGCTGGCTTGGGATCTTGTAGGTTACAAGCTCGCTCAACACCCACAGCGATCTTCTGCCCTCCCCGGGCGCGACGTGCGCTACTGCCTTCCCCATCTCTGCCTCTCCCATTCTGCGGGTTTTGTGACCCTGTACAACATCTGCTGTATGGCTCATAGGGGGTCTCCTTTCTCAGTCGGTACGTTCCGGATCGCTGTGCGCTTTGTACTACGCACGGCGATCCGGAGGTGCTGGTTATTGAACCCTCGGCTGAGTTGCCACTCCCACCGCCTCAGCAGACGGTCGCGGCGCTGCACGCTCAGGCTTGTAGCCAAGACGACCCCTGGTGAACGCGACGAGTAGCACGGCGAGCACCAAGACCGCCACCGCGGGGATCAAGGACGCCAGGTCCTCGGGAAGGAGTAGGAGTTGGGGTGTTATCTTCTGCCCGTTGGTCATGTTGAAGGCGCTGTGAAAGAGCGCCACGATCAGAACGCTGCGCCCAGAGCTGTTGTAGAGCCACATGATGACGACCCGAATGAATATCGCGAACACCGACATAATGCCTACCTGCAGTAGGACGGCCGGCAACTGGCTGAGCGACATCTTCTCGTCGCTCATAAAACCAGCCACGAAGAATCCGGGCATGTGGATCAGCGCGAAGAATGGCGCGACTATAACGCTGGCCAGCAGAGGCCCATGACTGGCCTGCAGCGTATGCTGCATGAACCCCGTCCATCCGAGCTCTTCCCACAGATTGACGAGCACGAAGGGTACAAGCACGCCCCACAAGAACACCGTGAAGAGCAACGACCAATTCTCGGCGAGCGCTTCGAGCGGTACCACACCCAAGAACGGGAGGGCACCCATCAACGTGACGACGAGAAGCCCGAGAAGCGCGATGAGGTACCAATGGACTCCAACCCTCCACCTGAAGCACCGGCGCAGCAGGTCTCGCACGCCGTCCTTGCCGCTTGTTACCGCCGTCACCAAGAAGGCCGGTAGTGCAAGGCCAAAGACCGAGAGCATCGAGGCGAACGGCTTCCACGGAAGGTCGATTGGCAGAACGCCAAACCCGCTCTCCGAGAGAAGCAGGGGAAGGAAGCCGCTCCATCCGAACACGAAAGCCATGACCAGGAAGGCCGCCACCGGGTGGCGGGCCACCAGACCTCTGAGCGACGAGGAGGAATTAGGGGGTTGCTGGTTGTCGATAGCTGTGGACATAATCAGTCTCCTTTCTTGGTCGGTAGTGCCGGATCGCCGTGCTCGTACCCACACGGCGATCCGGAGGTATTGGTTACTGCACCCTCGGTTGGGGATCGCCGCTGGTGGCCACAGGCAAGACCTGCTTGGGCTTTCGTGAAAGGTTGGACGCTCCGTAGACGAGCACCACTACGATGGCCCCAACCCACAACACAGCAGCCTGGAGGAGGTAGTTGTAGGTTATGAAGGCAGTGGTGGTCGACTCCATGGTGCTGTACTCAGGTATAGACCTCCACAGGGGGGTGCTGGAGGCGTTCATGACGGCGTGGAGGATCATGACCATTAGCACACTTCCCCCCGTACTGTTGAAGATCCAGGTATACACGATCGGCAACGGAAGCAGGAACACTAAGTACACCCAGAAGGGCGTGAAGTAGTAGCCGGTGGCGGGGTTGAAGAAGAGCGGCAGGTGCCACAAGGCCCAGAGCACTCCTAAGATCAAGCTTGAGACGAGGGCACTGTAGCCTGCCTGCAGCTTGGGCAGGGCGTAGCCCCGCCAGCCTATCTCCTCGCCGATCCCAACCTGGATGAGCATGTACACAGATATCACCAGCACAGTGGGCAGCGTCCCGATCATCGCCAAGGGATCCGGTAGTGGGCCGCCCAAGAGCACGTTCAGCGCCATCGCAAGCAGCTGAAGCACGATCGGTCCCAGGAGGGCCACACCGTACCAGACGGGCGCTACGCGCCAGCGCACAACTCGGCCAAGCAAGGAGCGTAGCCCGGCTCGTCCGCTTTCCTGGGCTGTGAGTACCACTGCCGCCAGCATTGGGCCGAAGGCTCCTAGGACCAAAGCTGGTACGGGCAGCGAGGAGATAAGGCCCCGCGCTTCGAGCGCGGCTAGCAACCAGAAGGCCCAGGTGAACGCGAAGGCGATTAGGACAAACTTCAGCGGGAAGGCTCTCGTCATCGTCGTGTGTGTCGTTGGTGTTGCGCTGGTGGTAGTTGCCATTTGCTTGTCTCCTCTCTTTGCATTGGTTCTTTGTTTTCTCGTAGGGATCACCCAGAACAGGTAGAACGTTTCCTCGCTTGGGGGAGCGCATCTCCATGGGCCCGCGCTCCAACATCGTCGTCTACGCCTTGCTTGTCCTCCTCTTCCTCAACCAACCTTCCGTCCTGGTTTCTACTCTGCACCTCGGAACGCACCAGCACCACCAACACCACTCGAACACTTCTCACACAGTTGCAACTGTTGGACCTTTCGGCCGCTGTCAGCCACTGCTACTATGGAGGCTCGCACAGGCGAGGTGTCCGAGCGGAGGATCGGCCTGAATGTGAGTCCGGAGCAGGAGCCAACGTTCGGAGCACGGCTGCGGCGGCTTCGAAAGGTTTCGGGGCTGACGCAGGAGGAACTCGCCTCCCGGGCGGGCCTCACCTCCAACGCCGTAAGCGCCCTGGAGCGAGGCACGAGAAAGCACCCCTATCCCCACACCGTCAGGTCGCTGGCCGACGCCTTGGGTCTCTCAGAGGACGAGCGAACGTCCCTCCTTGCGGCGGTACCTAAGCGGAATGCCACCGAGCTCGAGACTTCCTCTCCCGTCCCAGAGTCCTCTAGGTTCACCCTGCCAAGCCCTCCGACGCCGCTTTTGGGCCGCGAGCGAGAGCTCAGTGAGATAAGGGAGCTTTTCCTAAGTAGTTCACAGGTGAGGCTGGTGACGCTCACTGGCATCGGCGGGGTCGGAAAGACACGCTTGGCTATGGCCGTCGCGCACGAGGTTGAGAGTCACTTCCCAGGCGGGGTAGCCTTCGTCGTCCTGGCCTCACTTAGGGATCCAGCGCTCGTGATTCCCACCATCACCAGGTCGCTGGGTTTGAGTGGAGCGGAGGGGCAGAGCTCGCACGAGACCCTTCACGCCTACCTGAGAGAGAAGCGGTTGCTATTGGTGTTGGACAACTTCGAGCACCTGTTAGAGGCGGCCTCAGAGGTGGTTCACCTCATCGAAGTCTGCCCCGGCCTTGTCGTGCTGGCAACCAGCCGCGCACCCTTGCGGGTTCGAGGCGAGCAAGAATATCCCGTCCCACCCCTGGCACTGCCCTCGTCAACCCAAAACCCTACAGAGGAGGTCGTGAAGGCCCCGTCGGGGCGGCTTTTCATGGAGCGCGCCCAGGCGGTCTCTCCTTCCTTTGAGGTGACGAACGAGAACGCTCCTTCGGTTGCGGCGATCTGCTGGCGGGTGGCGGGGCTGCCGCTAGCTTTGGAGCTAGCGGCGGCGAAGGTGAGGCTCCTTGAGCCTGCGGCGCTTCTCTCTCGGCTCGACCAGGCGCTTTCGACGGCGTGGGCCCGGGACCTTCCCGAGCGCCAAAGGACCATGCGCGCCACGCTGGACTGGAGCTATGATCTGCTCTCCGAACCGGAGCGGGAGCTGTTCCGGCGCCTGTCCATTTTCGTCGGGGGCTTCACCCTTGAGGCAGCAGAGGCGGTGGGGGCGGCGGGAAGCGTCGAAGTCGAAGACGTGCTCGAGCTTGTCGGGACATTAGTGGAGCAGTCGCTAGTGGTGGCGGGGGTTGCGGGCGGTGACGAGGTACGCTACGGAATGCTCGAGCCGGTGAGGCAGTATGCCCGTGAGCGGCTGGAGGAGTGCGGGGAGACCGAGGGCGCCCGCCTCAAGCACGCAGGGTTCTTCCTTACGCTCGCCGAGAGAGCCGCCCCGGAGTTATTGGGGCTCGGTCAGGTGGCATGGCTCAACCGGCTGGAACGCGAAAGCGGCAACCTGCGGGCCGCCATTTCCCGGTCGCTGGGCGCTGGCGCGCCAGAGACCGCCGCGCGGCTCGGGCAGGCGCTGCTGTCGTTCTGGTGGATCCGCGGGTACCATCGGGAGGGGCGTCGCTGGACGGAGGCGGCGCTCGAAGGTTCGCTGCCGCCAGCCCTGCGGATCGGAGCCCTCCAGGTCGCCGGGTCGATGGCGTACATGCAGGGCGACTACCCCGCCGCCGAAGCACGTTTTCGCGAAGCTCTCCTCATCTCCCGAGGCGAGGAGAACCCGGTAGGCGAGGGGTACGCGCGGCTCGGCATGGGGCTGGTAAAAATGAGCCGCTCGGAGCACGAGGCGGCGACCTCGGACATGGAAGGGGCTCTTGCACTCTTCGAGCGTTGCGGCGAGGACTACCTAGCGTCGGTCTCGCGCGTATGGCTAGGGACGGCGCTGCTCACGCGAGGGCAGAGCGAGCGGGCGGAGCGGATGTGCGAGGAGGGATTGGCGTGGGCCAGCCGCGTGCAGAACCCTTCGTTAACCTACGTTGCACTCTACAACCTCGCTCAGTTGGCCTTGGCTCGCGGTGATCTTGAGGCGACGACAAGCATGCTCGGGGAGGGGATCAAGCTGTCCGGACGAACGAAGGACCGGGCCAACCTGGCGCATTTCCTGCAGGCGCTTTCGGCGGTGGAGGCCTTCCGGGGGGAGGCGGAGCGCTCGGCGGTCTTGATCGGAGCGGCTGAGGGATCGCTGCGGGAGGTCGGAGCTCCCGTCTATAACTTTTATAGGCCGGACCCCTCCCTCCAAGAGCGTGCGGTAGGCGAGGCACGCGCCGTTCTGGGCGAAGCTGCCTTCGAAGAGGTGCGGGAGCAGGGACGGGTGATGTCATTCGAGCAGGCGGTGGCGTACGCCCTTGCAGGACGAAGGTAGTCGGGGTGTTCCCGAGCGAGACCAACGCGAGCACGCTAGCTACAGAGATCGTGCTGAGGAGCAGCGAGGAGTGGGCGCTAAAGTGCTACCTGACGATGGATGCGCTTAAAGCAATCGAAAAACCGAACCCACAACATTCGAGCTGACGCAAGGCGGGCGACGAAGTATGAGGGATGAACGTGTTTATGTTCAGAGGTTGCGTCAGACCTTCGAGTTAGTAGAGAATTAATTACGCTTGGCGGCCCTGGCGACGCCAAGCGTGAGTAGTCCTCAACCGAAAGCGGTTTGCATGCTCAAAGTCCATCACCTGAGCCAGTCCCGTTCTCACCGGATCCTATGGCTTCTCGAGGAGCTTGGGCTCGACTACGAGATCGTTTACTACCAACGCGACCCGGAGACCTTATTCGCGCCGCCGGAGTTAAAAGAGGTGCATCCGCTGGGCAAGTCTCCGATTTTGGAAGACGACGGCCGGGTGTTGGCGGAGTCCGGCGCCATCATCGACTACCTCATGCGACATCATGGCGACGGACGTCTCGCGCCCGCTCCGTCCTCGCCCGCCTACGACGATTACGTTCACTGGCTGCACTTTGCTGAGGGGTCGGCGATGCTGCCTTTCTTATTGGCGCTTTACGTGGGGCGTCTGGGCGAGGCCGGCGAACCACTGCGACCGCGGATCGAGAGCGAAGCGAAGAACCATCTCGACTATATCGAGCAGTCGTTGCGAGAACACGACTACATAGTAGGCGAGGACTTCACCGTCGCCGATATTCAGATCACATTCGTACTGGAGGCGGGTGAACGTTTTGAAGGTCTCGGTGAACGCCCGACCTTAAGGTCTTACCTGGACCTCATGCACGACCGCCCGGCATACAAGCGAGCGGTAGAGCGCGGCGGTGCTACCATCGAGGAGGTATAGTCAAAAGCTGTGGGCGCGACGCGAGGTCGCATAAGAGGAGTGGTTGGAGATAACTCTGGATAGTGTTCAGTCCTGTCGCCGTCCGGCGCGCGCGAGATCGGAAACGAACTGGTGCGAAGCCGCCGGAGAAGTCCAGGGAGCGGCCTGAACCAGGCGGGCGAACCGGACCAGGCGAAGGTCGGACGGGTGAACGAAAGTGAACCTTTGCCTCGCGTAGATCGCCGCGTGTATCAGCCGCTCCTCCTCTTCGTCTTTTCGGGGTTTTCCTCTCCGCCGTCGATCAAGATCCGATAGGCCTGTTCGGTCCTTTTGGGGCCGTCTCTCCTTCTCGCGTACGCCGAATCGATCCTCCACTGCCTGGGCCGCGCGGCGCCGGGGTTCCTCGACATCTGTGCCTGGCCACCTCCTTTCTTGCCAGAAAGGATGGCAGTGATCGACCACCAGGCCACCTTGCACTACGTTCCCCCGCCCAGCTTTTCAGTGGTGTCGAGCCCCGATTAGCCTCCGTTAGGGTCAAACTAGGGTCAAAAGTCTCCAATTCTACGCCGGGAACCCTGCCTTGTGGGGAAAATTCGGCTTATCTATGCTGGATTGCTAAGAGCCGACGAGCGGACTCGAACCGCTGACCTGCTCATTACGAGTGAGCGGTCAGTGGTTGCTGGGCGTTGCACGGGCTTGCAAAACCTGCATATCTAAGCGGGTTTCTATTCTCTGTCTTGCCCACTATTTTAGGGTGTTGCGCGCGGGTTAGGGTCAAATTAGGGTCTGGCCTGTTGCGGGGAGCCGGGTTAATACCCGTGTATATAGACGCTGTGCCCAAGGAAGCTTACTGATGTTAGCTCTCTGGGGTCAATCTTCTCGATACCTCTTTACTTCTTTCTCATCGTGTTTGTCTTCCCCTGACGCCACGTAAGTTACTCGTTTAACCCCTATCGTACTCGAAGAAACCTCGCCCACTCTTGCGTCCGAGCCGGCCGGCGGCAACGTACCGCTTCAACAGCGGGCAGGGCCGGTACTTAGTGTCGCCGAAGCCCTCGTGCAAAACCTCCATAACGTGCAGGCAGGTGTCCAGGCCGATCAGGTCGGCGAGCTCCAGCGGTCCCATCGGTTGGTTCGTACCGAGCTTCATCGCGGTGTCTACGTCCGCGGGCTCGGCCACGCCCTCCATTACGCAATAAACGGCCTCGTTGATCATAGGTACCAGTACGCGGTTCACCGCGAAACCAGGAAAGTCTTGCACCTCCACTGGCGTCTTCTGCAGCCGCTCGGCCAGTCCGCTGACCGCCTCGTAGGTCTCGTCGCTGGTCTCGATGCCCTTGATGATCTCGACGAGTTTCAGGGCCGGCACCGGGTTGAAGAAGTGCATCCCTATAAACTTCTCGGGTCGATTCGTCTGCGCCCCAAGCTTGGTAATAGAGAGAGAAGAAGTGTTCGACGCGAGGATCGCCTCTTTCTTGAGCTGTTCGTCCAGTGCCCGGAAGACCTCCGTCTTGATCTCCATCGTCTCGGGGGCGGCTTCTATTGCCAGGTCCGCGTCCTGAGCGTACTCCGTCCCCGACTCGATCCGCCCCATCGCCGCGTCCATCTCTTCCTGAGAGATGCGCTCCTTCTCAACGGCTCTGGAGAGGTTCTTCTTTATCGTTTCGAGGCCCTTATCTATCATCTCTTGTTTCACATCTGCCAGATGCACCGCAAGACCGGCCTGAACTGCGACTTGAGCGATGCCACTCCCCATCTGGCCCGCCCCTACGACCTGTATCTTCTCTATCGTCAAGATCCACTCCTCTGGGTAAGGAACCGAGGCGATAACCCCGACTCGCCGTACCTTCTACGAGTTATCTCTCCACGGCCTGTATAAGACTCAGACTCTCCGTCGCCATGCCCACGACGATAGCGTCCTCTACCGACTCGGTCAGATTTGCCGCTTCCCTGGCGTACGTGATAGGTTGCTGTACTGCCGGCCCTAGCTCATCTTATACCGCTCCTCTTGAGTTCCCTCCTCTTATAAGAAGGCGCCAAAACCGGTTATGGCGCGTCCCACGATGAGTGAGTTAACCTGGCGCGTACCTTCGTAGGAGTGGATCGCCTCGGCGTCAGCAAAGAAGCGTCCCACATCGTAGTTGATGAGGACTCCATTTCCCCCAAGAAGCTCGCGGGCAAGAGCTACCGTCTCGCGGGTTCTGGTGGTAGCGAAGGCTTTGGCCAGCGAGGCATGCTCGGCTTTCATCTCCCCGGCGTCCTGCATTTGCGAAAGGCGCAGGATCATACACTGCGAAGCCGTCACATTGCCCAGCATCTGCACCAGCAGGTCTTGTATAAGTTGAAACCCTCCGATCGGACGGCCGAACTGCTCGCGCTGCTGCGCATAGGCGAGGGCATGTTCGTACGCGCCCATCCCGCAGCCTACGGCTATCCAGGCTACTCCAACGCGCGTCATGCGCAGAACCTTGGCTGTATCCTTGAACGAGTTGGCGTTCTGCAGCCGGTCCTCTTCCTTCACGCGGCACTCGTCCAACGTGATCAAGGCGTTCTGCACGGCGCGCAGCGCCATCTTGTTCTCCATCTTCTCGGCGGTAAAGCCTGGAGTGCCTTTCTCCACGAGAAAGCCCTTGACCGTATCGTCGGCCAGGTCGCGAGCCCAGACGACCGTCACGTCCGCGAAGGTGGCGTTCCCGATCCACTTCTTCTGGCCGTTCAGCACCCACTCATCCCCCTCGCGGCGGGCGGTCGCGGTCAAGCCGCCGGCTACTCCGGAGCCGATCTCCGGCTCCGTCAGCCCGAACGCCCCGATCTTCTCCATCCTCGCCATCTGCGGGAGCCACTTCTGTCTCTGCTCCTCCGAGCCGCAAAGGTAGATGGAGCCCATCGCCAACCCGCTATGCACACCCTGGAAAGTCGCCATGGAAGGATCAACGCGGGAGAGCTCCATCGTCACGAAGCCATCAAGTACGGTGCCTTTTCCGGGACATCCGTAACCCTCGTAAGCTAGGCCTGCGATGCCGAGGTCGCTCATCGCCGGGAGAACTTCGAACGGGAACTCGTCCCGCATCCAGTAGTCGTTGATGATTGGGGCGACCTTCTCCTGCATAAAGGCGCGCACCTGGCTCAGGAGGTCCCGGTCCTCCTGGCTCAAAGTACCGATGAGTCCGTAAAAGTCTCCGTCCGGTGGCGGAAGCTGTTGCTCTTGCTTCGCCTGCTCTCTTGACGTAGCCATCTAAGCTCGCCCTCCTGTCGTCCGGCCTCCCCTTACTTCGCGTACTTTTCGCGCAGCGTCTTCTTGTCGATCTTGCCTACACTCGTCTTATCAATCTCTTCCACGAACTGGACCCGCTCGGGCACGGCGAACTTGGAGATCGCGCCACTGTCCGCGCGCTCCTTGACGTGAGCCTTTATATCGTCCTCCGTGATCTCGTCTACGTGGTCCGAATTGGGCGCGATCAGGGCGAGGGGCCGCTCTCCCCACTTCTCGTCTTCTACCCCGATTATCGCAACTTCGCTCACGCCCTCGTGCTGCGAGAGGATGTCTTCGATCTCCTGCGAAGAGATCCACTCGCCGCCGGTCTTGATGACGTCCTTGATGCGGTCGGTCACCTGCAGGTAACCCTCAGGATCGATATACCCGATGTCCTCAGTGTGGAGATAGCCGCCCTCCCAGAGCTCCTCGGACTTCTCGGGCTCCTTGAGGTAGCCCTGAGTCAGCCACGGCGACCTGACGACCACCTCGCCGGTGGTATCGCCGTCGTGGGGCACATCGTGCATCTCGTCGTCGACGACTCGTAGGTCCACTAGGGGGATGGGCCTCCCCGTCCTGGTCCGGATCTCCAACTGCTCGTCGAGGTCGCACTCGAGCATTTCGGGCGTGAGCTGGGCGAGGGTGAGGATTGGGCAGGTCTCGGACATGCCATACCCAGTGAATATGTCGATCCCTTGCTCAAGAGCGATCCTGGCCATCCCTTTAGGCAGCGGCGAGCCACCGATAACCACCTTCCAACCGCTCAAGTCGGCATCCCCTTCCGCGGCGCCGCTCAGGAGCATGTGCAGGACGGTTGGGACACAGTGGGAGAAGCTCACCTTCTCCTTCTCGATCAAGTCCAGCAGCATCCCTGGTTCGTATCGTCCTGGATAGACTTGCTTGACGCCCATCACGGTTGCTATGTACGGCATCCCCCACGCATGTACGTGGAACATCGGCGTCATGGGCATGTACACGTCCGCGCGATGGAAACGGCCCTGCTCCGCAGAGGTCCCCAAGGCCGCCAGGGTCGCTATCGTGTGCAGCACCAGCTGCCGGTGGCTAAAGTACACACCCTTGGGGTTTCCCGTGGTGCCGGTGGTGTGGAAGGTCGTGGCGCGCGTGTTCTCGTCGAAGTCGGGGAACTCGTACTCTGCGGAGCTCGACTCTACCATCTTCTCGTACTCAGTCGCGATCTCGAGTGAGGTCTCGAGCCGGTCATCTCCGTCGGCGAGAAGCACTATCTTCTTCACGCTCTCGAACCGGTGCTCGATCTCCTCAAGCACGGATAAGAAGTCCGTGTGAACCAAGAGCACATCGCTCTCGGCGTGGTTGATGGTGTAGAGGATCTGATCCGGGGAGAGGCGAACGTTCACCGTTTGAAGGACCGCGCCCATCATGGGCACGGCAAAATAGCACTCCAGGTAACGGTGACTATCCCAGTCCAGCACTGCAACGGTGTCACCCGGCTTCACACCCAGGTCCTCGAGTCCGCTGGCGAGCTGCCCAATCCGGCGTCGCAGCGTCCGGTAGTCGTAACGCTTGAGGTCCCGGTAGACGATCTCCTGCTCAGGAGCGTGCGCCAGCGGAGTGTGCAACAGATGCTTTATGAGTAGCGGGTAATCGTAGGCCGAAGGCGTACGTTCAATCAGGTCGGCCCCGCTTCCGGTCTGATTCGGGGATATGTCGGGATGCTCATTAGCCATGAGACTCCTCCTTAAACAGCGCTGTTTTGTCCAGGTTGGCCTTAACACTTTCTCTTAGCGCCAGCCAAGTTAGCGCTCTGAGTTTACCCTCACCTTATGGCTTTCGGGTTACCCGCTTCCTCGTGGCGGGAAACGTCTGAATGGCCGCTATCGCAAGCATATCTTCCTTGGCCTCCGACATCAGATGGGCTCCCTCCTGCTTCATCGGAAGAGTAGCTCAAGGATGAGTTAACTGATGCTTCCATGAGAAGGCCACAACTGTCAAGGCCACCGTGGTGGCCGAAGGATCAACGGCCGCCCCTTCGCCATGCTTCCATCCGCACTCCCACGTGAGCCGCCCTTATTGGCAACTCGGCGCATTATGGGCTTCGCCTCGGAGGCTTGGCGCTGCAATCTGTAGGTCCGTTTCCCCTCTCGGAGCCATATCAGTTAGCGCAGTCGCCCCAGCTTCCGCGTCGGGCGGCCGAGTGTTCATCACCTCGCGTGCTTCTAGTCTTCACCTTCCTTTCGGGCTCCTGCCAGCTAAGAGGCCACGCCAATAGGCGGGTAACGTTCCGCACTGAGCGTCTGTCCGGACGATCCAACCGTCGTTTTATTATCCGTTGATGCATTCTCTACTCGCCTATTGGCGCAAGCTCTAAGCGAGAACTCCTCGCGTCTCAGATAGACATGCCGTCTTGCGCAGTTCGCATGGCGTTGAACAAGGGGTCGTACGTTTCGCCGCTCACCCATAGGCGGTGGAGTAGCACCTAGAGCTTGCGGGCGACCGCCACTTCCGCGCGTTTCTTGGCGATCCTTCCTCCGCGCTCGGCGATCTTCTCCCCGTGCCGTTTAAGGTCCGAGTCCTCGCCAAAGGGTCCGAGCAGGTAGTGGGCGCTGCCGACGAGGAGCCGTCTGAGCACCCTATCTCCCTTCTTGGAAATCCGACGCTGCGGGTCGCTGTCTCCCGACTGGTCCCTGCCTGAGACGAGCCCGAGGTAGGCATCCACCGCTCGGCCGTCGTCGAAGCGAAAAGGATCCTCCAGGGTGAGCACGACGACCAGAGCGGTCAGCATTCCTACGCCCGGCACCTGCCTCAAGAGCTGCGTCTCCGGGTAGAGCTCCTCCGCCAAGGTCTCCAGCCGACGATCGTACTCGCGGATCTGGGCGCTCAGGGAGGCGATCGTGTCCAACAAGGGCTCGAGCGCCGGCAGTAGCTCCTCTGGCAGCCTACCCGCGACCTTCTTGTGGAAGCTCTCAGCCGAGCACTTCGGCAGGCGAGCCCCGAATGACTTGACGCTGCCCCGTACGTGGTTGACGAGCTTGGTTCTCGCCCCTACAAGCGCTTCGCGCGAGCGCACCAGCGCAAGGTGGGCCTGCGGTGCTTCGCCACGGTGCTTCAGCGGCGAGAGCAGCTTCGGGTCCAGCCGCGCCAAGTGGGCTAGGTTCTCGCCATCCAGCCGGTCCGTCTTTTTACCCTCCGCGTAGATGAGCCTGAGCTTGCGGGCGTTTGCTACCAGCACCTCGTAACCGCGCCCTTCCAGCAGCCTGCTGATCCACGGCGAGTGGGTTCCGGCCTCGAGTGCGATCCTCATAGGCTCGCAGCCCGAGAAGCGTCGCTCGAAGGCCGCGGGGCTGGTGGCGATCCGACTCTCCTCGAGCACTTCACCGCTTATAGTGTCGATGAGGCATAGTGTCGATGAGGCACAGGTAGCTGTGCCTGTCGCTGACATCCATGCCACGGTAACGCTGCTGATCTGGGACATGGCCAAAGCCTTCCTTCCTCGGGCCTCCATGAGGCCCATCGACCCTGCACGCTTCATCGTAGGACCTACAAGACCTACAGCGCAGTTTCGGTCTTGGGCCTTCTCATCCCATCTGTAGAGTTGGAAACATGCGTTCTCCCTGAGTTGTGAGTCGCTCTTATGCTAGGCAGAAGCCGTTGTATCGGCGTTTTGAGCCCTCTACAACGCGGGTACAACGCGCTAAGGAGGCTAAAGGAGAAAGACATGAGCGAAGGTAAACAAAAGCGCGATACGATGTCCCCCGGAGACAAGGCGCAGCCGGGCGCGGAGAACGCAGGCCAAGACCTGTGCCCCGAATGCAATGGAACTGGTCGGTACAAAGACGAGGATTGCAAGAACTGTAGTGGCTCCGGCACCATCTGGGTTCCTGTCGGTACTCCGTAGCAGCCCCTAACTTTTGAGCTTGTAGCAGATTGCGGCCTGTACAGGCCGCAATCTGCTACCAACGCGTCTCTAGCAATCTGCGAAGAGCAGGAAAAGCCGGTACTCCTCCAAGCCGGAGTGGTACTGGACGTTCCGAGTATCCTACGTTCTTCATACTGCAACATTCAATTCTCTTGCCCAGTATTAGGCCTTCCGTAGAAGCTACTGCCTCTAGAGCTCTCGCTCCTGGTGACGGCTATTCAGCAACTCGCCGTTACCCCGCTGCGGAGGGGCCGAGCTAAGGGGTTCGCCCGCGTCCCCTAGGCGGCCTCGACGACCATCGCTATGCCCTGACCGCCACCGATGCACAGGGAGGCGAGGCCGTACTTCTTCTCCCGTCGCTTCAGCTCGTAGAGAAGGGTAAGAAGCACGCGAGCCCCGCTAGCCCCTACCGGATGGCCGAAGGCTACCGCTCCCCCGTT
>CADCVD010000167.1 GCA_902806055.1 uncultured Rubrobacteraceae bacterium | reverse complement strand
GGGGTCTTTGGCTTCAACTCGGCGATGGGGACGCTCGCCGCGGGCAGGCCATACGTGCTCATGCCCGTCTTCGACGCCGAGGAGGCGGTCCGGCTCATAGAAACGCACGATGTCACCCACCTCAACGGTTCCGACGAGATGCTGCGCCGGATCCTCAGTGCAGCCGGCTCGCGCCCGGAGCGCATCTCCTCCCTTAAAGAGGCCGGTTTCGCGAGCTTCGACGCTGGCGGCGAGGAGCTGGTGGAGAGGGGCGACTCCGCAGGCAAGAGGTTCTACCAGTGCTACGGCTCCACGGAGGTGCAGGCCCTCCTAGCCCACCAGCCGCCCGAAGCCCATGCTAGCCAGCGAGCTTTGGCGGGCGGCCTCCCTAGCTCCCTGGAGACTAAAGTGCGGGTCCGCGACGGGGAGACCGGGGAGCTGCTCACGACCGGGGAGACCGGCGAGCTCGAGGTCTGTGGACCTAGTGTTATGGTCGGCTACATGGGGGATCTGGAGGCCGAGAAGGAGAGCCTCACCGACGATGGATACCTGCGTACAGGCGATCTGGGGAGCCTGACGAAGTACGGCTTCGTGTTCCTCGGTAGGATCGGGGACACTCTGCGCCTAGGCGGCTTCCTCGTGAGCCCCCGTGAGATTGAAGCTTACCTCGAAGACTTACCCGGCGTCGCTGAGGCGCAAGTGGTCGGGGTCTCCACCAAACGGGGTACCAAAGCGGTCGGCTTCGTTGTCGAAGAGGAGGGGCACGAGCTCGCCGAGGAGGAGATCTTGGAGCGGTGCAAGAACGACCTGGCGAAGTTCAAGGTGCCACGCCGGGTCGTTGCCCTCCCCAGCTTCCCGAAGACCGAGAGCGCCAACGGCGTCAAGATCCGGCGCGACAAGCTGAGGAAGATGGCGTCGGAGTTGCTCGAAACCAAAGAAGCAAGGGGCTGAGGCAGCGCATGAAGGTCCAGACCTACGGGTGCACCCACAAAGTTCGCACCTTCACGTTCATAGGCGACACAATCACCGGCATCCCTACGTTCCGCTAGGAGATCATGTGGCATACGAGACCCTGCTCACCGATATACAGCACGGAATTGGCAGCATCGTCGTGAACCGCCCCGACGTCCGCAACGCCATGAACCGGCGGGTGATGGAAGATCTGCACGCCGCTCTCGACGCTTTCCGGGAGGACGATGGCGTAGGTGTCGTGGTCCTTACGGGCGCCGGGGAGAAGGCGTTCGTGGCCGGGGCGGACATCGGGGAGCTGAGGGAGAGGACGGCGCGCGACGGGCTGGCCGCGAGGATGCAGAGGCTCTACGACGAGATCGAGGGCTACGAGAAGCCGACGGTTGCTGCGGCGAACGGGTACGCTCTGGGCGGCGGCTTGGAGCTCGCGATGGCCTGCGACATCCGCATCGCCTCGGAGAATGCTCGCTTCGGGCTACCCGAGACGGCACTCTCGATCATCCCCGGTGCCGGCGGCACCCAGCGCCTCGCCCGCCTCGTCGGCAAGGGCAGAGCCCTGGAGATGATCCTGACCGGCCGCGCGGTCGACGCCGAGGAGGCGCGGGCCATCGGCCTCGTCACGAAGGTGGTTCCACAAGCCGAGCTTGTGGATGCCGCGCGGGAGACCGCCGGCCAGATACTCTCGAAAGGTCCGCTCGCCGTGCGCCTTGCGAGGCTCGCCGTGCAGACCGGCTTCGAGACCGACCAGAAGACAGGCCTCGTCGTCGAGCGCCTCGCCCAGGCGTTGCTCTATGCGAGCGAGGACAAGCGGGAAGGCACGAGCGCCTTCATCGAGAAGCGCAAGCCAGATTTCAAAGGGAGGTAGGAGATGACCGAGCCCAGCATAGAGGACGTAAACGAGATCCTCGTCGTAGGGGCCGGGGCGATGGGTTCGCAGATCGGGATGGTCTGCTCTTTGGCCGGCTACGGTGTGACCGTCCAGGACATAGACGAGGAGATGCTCGAGAAAGCCGAGGAGCAGCTCCGAGCCCGCATGGCCCGCGACGTCGAGAAGGGCCGCATGGAACAGGATGAGGTGAATGCCGCCTTCGACCGGATGAGCTTCACCAACGATCTCGAGGGTTCGGCTTCGGAAACCGACTTCGTCATCGAGGCCGCCGTCGAGAAGCTCGACGTCAAGCGCGAACTTTTCGGCAAGCTCGACGCGGCAGCCCCGGAGCACGCCATCCTCGCCACCAACTCCTCGACTATCGTCTCCTCGCAGGTCGCCGACGCGACCGATCGGCCCGACCGGGTGTGCAACATGCACTTCTTCAACCCCGCGCTCGTAATGAAGTGCGTCGAGGTCGTGAGAAGCCCCAGGACATCGGACGCCACCGTGGAGACGACCGTGGAGCTGATCCGAAGGATCGGCAAAGCGCCGGTCGTCCTCAGCAAGGAGATATCCGGCTTTGTCGCCAACCGCATCCTTGGGGCCCTCCGGGACGAGGCCATAAGCCTTCACGAGAAAGGCGTTGCCTCCATCGAGGACATAGACACGGCATGCAAGACGGCGCTGGGGCATCCGATGGGGCCGTTCGAGCTGATGGACCTCACCGGAATAGACGTAGGCTACTACGTCAAGATGGCCCGTTACGAGGAGAGCGGCGACCCGAAGGACAAGCCCAAGAAAAGCGTCGTCGAAAAGTTCGAGAATGGCGAGTTCGGTCGAAAGACCGGCAAGGGATGGTACGAGTACGACGAGCAAGGCCGGAAGAAGGCCCCATCGGGATCGGAGGTATAGTGGCGTGACGCTGAACCTGGCGGTGCTCCTCGAAGAGAGCGCCAAACAGCGGCAGGAGAAGCCGGCCCTGATCCTCAAAGACCGCGTCCTCGACTACACCGGGCTACGCGACGCGGCCAATAAGTTCGCGAACGCGCTCGCCTCCTTAGGAGCGAAGCGCGGTGACAAGGTGGCGATCATGGTCCCGAACGTGCCCGAGTTCGTCGTCGCCTACTACGGCATCCTCAACGCGGGCGCCGCGGTGGTCCCCTTGAACCCGCAGTTGCAGGGACCCGAGATCGCTTACCACCTCGACGACTCCGACGCGGTGGCCCTCGTCGCCTGGGAGGGGATCCTGGAGACGGCACAGAAAGGTTTCGAGGGGGCGGATGGTTGCGAGCACCTCGTCATCGTCGAGGAGCCGAACGGGGAGGGGGCGCCTGAGGGAGCCCTCGGTTTCGAGGGGCTGTTGCGCGACCACCCGGCGGAGTTCGATATGGCGCAGACCATGCCTGACGACACGGCGGTCTTGATCTACACCAGCGGGACCACGGGCCGACCGAAGGGGGCGGAGCTCTCGCACTTCAACCTGTTCTTCAACGCCGTCTATAAGGCGGACAACCTCCTCAAACTGCGTGAGGACGACGTGGGAATGGCCATTTTGCCGCTCTTTCACATCTTCGGCCAGACCACCGTGATGAACGCCTCGATCTACAAAGGCAACACGATCGCGATGGTCCCGCGCTTCGAGCCAGAGGCGGCACTCCGAGCCATACAGAACTTCGGCGTCACCGCCTTCGTCGGCGTGCCCACTATGTATCAGTACCTTTTGCGTCACCCGAACGCGGACGACTACGATACCTCTTCTTTGCGTCTAGGCATCTCGGGCGGGGCCTCGATGCCGGTCGAGGTCATGAAGGCCGTCGAGGAGCGCTTCGGGCTCGTGATCCTGGAGGGCTACGGTCTCTCCGAAACGAGCCCGGGCACCTGCTTCAACCGCTCGGTCGAGGAGCGCAAGGTGGGCTCCATCGGGCTCCCGTTCTGGGGCATCAAGGTAAAGGTCTTTGACGAGAACGATCGGGAGGTCCCGCACGGGGAGCGAGGTGAGCTGGTCGTGCGGGGCCACAACGTGATGAAGGGTTACTACAAAAGGCCGGAGGCAACCGCCGAGGCGATGAGGAACGGCTGGTTCCACACCGGGGACATCGCGAAGATGGACGAGGACGGCTACTTCTATATCGTGGACCGGGTGAAGGATATGATTATCCGCGGCGGCTACAACGTCTACCCGCGCGAGGTGGAGGAGGCCCTCTACGAGCACCCCGGCGTCGCTGAGGTCGCCGTTGTCGGCGCCCCTCATGAGGAGCTCGGCGAGGAGGTGACCGCCGTCGTCGCCATGAAGGAGGGCGAGTCGGCCACCGAGGAGGAGATGATCTCCTTCGCCAAGGAGCGCGTCGCCGCCTACAAGTATCCCCGCCGGGTCGTCTTTATGGAGGAGTTGCCAAAGAACGCGACCGGCAAGATCCTTAAACGCGAGCTCGCCAGGATCGAGGACGAAACCCGGGCCTAGAAGGAGCCGGGGCGTGAGGAAATCACAGCAGAGAGGAGAGCGGCATTGTTGAGCGACGTTACCCGATCCCTGAACACGGACTACTACCTGCTAGAAGAGATGCTCTCGGACGAGGAGCGCGAGATACGCGATAAGGTCCGAGCCTTCGCTGACCGGGAGGTCATCCCGGTCATCAACGAGTACTGGGACAAGGCCGAGTTTCCGTTCGAGCTGATCCCCAAGGTCGCAGAGTTGAACATAGCTGGCACCACCATAAAAGGCTACGGTTGCCCGGGGATGAGCCAACTCGCGGCCGGGATCGTCGCCATCGAGATGGGAAGAGGCGACGGAAGCCTAAGCACCTTCCTCGGCGTCCACTCGGGGCTCGCGATGGGCACTATCCATATGCTCGGTAGCGAGGAGCAGCGCCAGAGGTGGCTGCCCGAGATGGCGCGGCTCGAGAAGATAGGTGCCTGGGGCCTCACCGAGCCGACGCATGGATCCGACACTGTCGCGCTGGAGACCAGCGCGAAGCGCGAGGGCGACGAGTACGTCATCAACGGCGAGAAGCGCTGGATCGGCAACGCGACCTTCGCGGACTACGTCATCATCTGGGCGCGCGACGTCGAGGACGGGCAGGTGAAGGGCTTCGTCGTCGAGAAGGGCGCAGAGGGCTACCCTGAGGGCTACTCCACGGAGCTGATCACCGGTAAGATGGGCAAGCGGGCGGTCTGGCAGCCGGACATCACGCTCGAGAACGTGCGCGTTCCGGTCGAGAATAAGCTCGAGGGTGCTAACTCCTTCAAGGACGTCAACAAGGTCCTCATCGCCACGCGTGGCGGCGCGGCCTGGGAGTCAGTGGGTCACGCGGTGGCCTCCTACGAGGCGGCGCTCACATACGCAAAGGAGAGGGTACAGTTCGGCAAGCCCATCGCCTCGTTCCAGATCGTCCAGCACAATCTGGCGAACATGCTCGCCGAGATCACATCTATGCAGCTCGTTTGCTTCCGCATGGCGGAGCTGCGGGAGCAGGGCAAGATGAGCGGCCCAATGGCGTCCCTGGCGAAGATGAACAACGCCAGAAAGGGCAAGCTGGTCTGCGAGATGGCCCGCGACATCCTCGGTGGTAACGGCATACTCCTCGAGTACCATGTGGCACGCCACCTGACAGACATGGAAATCGTCTACACTTACGAGGGCACTGACACCATCCAGTCGCTTATCGTCGGTCGTGATGTCACCGGCATCTCCGCGTTCGCTTGAGAGGAAGAATGCATGCGACGGGTTTTCTACACACGGCGCCTACGATCGCAGCAAAGGAAGCCGGAGGCGCATCTGGGGTATACAAGAGCTAGGATGCGCGACTGAGGCACGAGACCGCGCCTGATATAATCTTCTAAGCCAGCACCCCTGCTTAACGGCGAGGCTGGACCGCGGGGCTAAAAGCCCAGCCCGTACCTACCCCGTAACGGTCGACCGAGGAGCTTGGCAGGCTGCCTCCGTTGTTACTGGGTGCTAAATCGTACCTCTTGCTCACCATCCGTCAGAAGGGTGATAGAAAAGTTAAGGCTTGTTGTAGGTTCGCAACGCTTTCTCATAGTCGTTCCCGCAAACGTCGCATTGTGCCATATTCATCGTCCTCTCCCGAGCCCAACTTCGGTGTATTGTCTACCCGCCGCCGTGGGGTAGGCAAACGCCTCCTTCTCTTCATCCACACGCGGACGCTACAGAGCGATCCTCCCATGGCGGTCGAGCTCAGCGGCGCGTAGCCTCGTCGGTGAGCGCCGTGACCTGCCGGTCCGCCAAACGCATCGAACGCCCCTCCTGCTTTGCCGCCGGTTACCGCAAATCGAACTTAACGGACGAACCATAACGGGTAGAGATGAGGAGCTTCATTTTATTCTGATCGTAGCGCGATGCCTCAGAGACTTTCGGCAGCGTTCCGGTCTTTGTTCTGAGGGCTTTCTAAAGAACCCTCTCCAGGCGGCTGACCACATACTGCTCGACCTCGCAGGTAGGGGCGGTACCGGAGCTCTCTAGCGTCGTGACGCTTCCGCTAGAGCGTACGGTAGCTTCGTAGACGCCGGAGGCACCGTCAACGCCCCCGAACTCTATACGAACCTCTATGAGATCGCCGTCTTCTTTCAGCACGCGGCCCGACTTGGGGCGCTTAGTCCATTCCCAGCCTTCGCGCGCGAGGATCTCACGCTCGACGATCTGCTCGAACTTGCTGCCGAGTCCGGCCCAGCCCCGGTAGAAGCGCCTGAGGTCCGAAGGCGGTCCATCGTGCAGCACGAGGCTCTCCACGGCCTGTGGTTCGAGGTGACCCCAGTAGCGGCCCTCTGGGAGGTCCATGAGCGTCGGGGCGAAGCGGTGGCCGCCGATGTGACTCGTCCGCCAGACGCGGAGTCCTTCGGGAGTCGCGTACTGGTAGCGCAGGGTCCTGTAGAACGGGTAGCCGAACTTACCGCAGCAAGCGTCGCGACTGCCATGGGTGCAGACCATTATCTCTCGAAGGTGCGCCGTGTCTTGCCTGTGCCGTTCGAAGCGCGAGAGCTCGTCCGAGCCTGCGAAGAGCGCCTCCAAGATCGGGACAAGCCAAGCGTCGGGTACCAGAAAGTCGTCCTTCTCGTAGGCGGCGAAGGGTCCCGGCGGCCTCCGAAAGTAGAGGAACCTGGTGTACCCCTCGCGAGAGTACTCAGGGTCCGGCACGATGGCGGTGAACTTGCCGATCAGGCCGCGAGCCCGCGCGGCCTCAACGATCTTCCATAGCCCCTCGGGGAAGTGTTTGGACCTGGCGACCTCATCCTCCCAGGGCAGCCTTACCTCGACCATCAGGCAGCGCTCGAACGATGATGCACACCCTGCGGGGTCTTCCGCGTTTGTCTTCGACACGACCGAGCACAGCCAGCTCTCGGCGTGGGTCTCTCTGCGGGTGGTCATCCTTGTCTCCTCTATGGAGCAGATATTGACATACGTTGGGCCCTACTCGCCGGGAGCGGAACGGATAGCGGCGCAGAGCCAATCTCACCGTGCTTCACCCCGCCGCTACGCACCTTGTGCGCCGCCCGGGTTGTTACGCATCTTCTATGACCTCGAAGAATCCTAAAAACGCGGCGGGTGTCAAATCTTCGGGAGGTGAGGAGTACTTCACCAGGATCAGCCCCGAGACTTCGTAGATCTTCTTGTACCTCTCCAGGGTCGTAAGGGTTTCGGACGTGAGACCGTTTACGCACCGGTGGAGCTCCAGGATACGCACAGCATCCGCCGCGTCCCTGGCCGTCCGATACACGCGACAGAGTATCTCCCGGCCCGCTTCGGTAGTCAACCACTGCCCCATCTCCCGCTCCAAGTTCCGGATCACCTCTCTCAGGAGAGCGGCGACCCTCTGCTCATCGTCGTTCATTTGCTCCTCCATCCGGTGAAGTGTATTCGCCTCCCAAAGGCCTTACCCTGCCCGGAACATAATAAATACCTCCCGATCTAGCGGCGAAAATGCCGGGCGCGCCGCCTCTCCCCCCGCTCCTTTGATCTAGCTCACACGCCTCTTCTCGATCACTTGACCCGACAGTACGGCGTAGCCTACTCTCCTATTCGTTCTTATTGCAAACGACTGTCATTATCAAAAGGAGGACAGCGTTTGATGAGGACAAGGGGCAGAAGAGCGACCGGTGCTGGCCGGATAGGCCTCACGGGGCGTCGTGGAGAGGTTGCTTGGCGGTTGGGAGGTTTCGGGTTGTGATCGATCCTGTACCGGAGTTTGTGGAAGAGATGCCCGCAGAGGATGGGAAGGCGCGGATGGTGGTGCTGTTCGGTGGTGCCGGCCCGGACCTTCTGGAGGAGTTGTGCGAGAAGAGCCGGGACGTGCAATCCGGCGGATCGAGGCCGGGCCGTGGGAGCTCGGGCGAAAGGAGAGTTAGATGGACAGAGCGGTAATTCTGGTAGGGACGGAGACGGGCACCGCCGAGGACCTGGCGGACGAGCTGGCGGCCACGTTGGGGGACGCCGGGGTCGAGACCGAGATCGTGGACATGGAGGAGGCCGAGCCCGGCCTGCTGGACTGAGGCCGGGCCGTGGTGGTGTGCACGGCGACCCATGGAGATGGGGAGCTGCCGGACAACTCCTGGATTTCTACGGGAGGCTCGAGGAGGAGCGGCCGGACCTTGGCGAGGTTTTGTTCTGCGTGTGCGACCTCGGTGACGACGCGTATGCGGATTTTTGCGAGGCGGGCAAGATCTGGATCCGCTTCCTCACGGAGCTTTGGGCGCAAGAGGTGGTGGAGCGCTACGAGATAGACGGCTTCCCCGAGGAGGAAGATGTATAGAGGGCTTGCGAATGGGTCGAAGAGGCCGCCGAGAGGTTTGAGGAGCTGGCGAAGAGTCGTAGCTGCCGCGCCCGAAGTAGCAGGGAAAGGGATAAAGAGATGAAAGAGCCGTAGGGGAACCCCGCAACGCAAGAGCTAATGCGCCGGGCCTATGGGTCCGCTTACCGATTCTCGCAGGGCTTTGGGGGTTTCAAGGCGTCTGTGTACTACGCGCGGGACCTGGAGAGCTGGGCGGGGTCGGTAGAGGTGCGTTCGCCTTCGGATATCCGGCTCGGGGGGGATGCTCGAGGGCCCCGGCAGCCGGTGGCGAAGAGAGATCACTTCCATCGCGGGTCATCGTTGGCCCGCGTCTTACGAGGAGGCCGACGGCCGACATCGGCTTACTTCCGATCCGAGCAAGCACCCGCTCGGGCGTCTGGTGCGGGTGGAGGACGACGGAGTGGTCTCCTCCTACCGCGTGCAAGGCGGACATATATCCCAGGTAAATTGCAGCGTCGGGGGCTTGCGCTTCTCCATTCACATCCAGGAGCGTATCTTTATCGGGGGCGGTATGGTGTCCCCGTTCGCTTCTGCGTCGTCTACTGAGATGCCGAGTAAGAGCGGGTAGGACGCACGGACATCTACAGAGACGGCTACATACCCGTAGGAGACGTACACTTGCCTTTGAGCAGACGCATCATCACGGCAGAAGACTCTAGAATGACCAACCGGCTGATACTCCTCAGGGACCACGAGCTGTTTAGCGAGAGTTCTGCGGAACGCAAAGCAGGGTGAACGGGATGTCTAGCCAGAGGAATGCGATGGTCGGGGCAAGAGAGCGCAAGGGAGATATGTCTCTGCGCTTAGAGGCAGCGGCGCGAGTTTGGGCGTGAGCATGGCTTCGAGACGCTGTCCCAGACGCAAAAGCACCGTATAGCGGTCGCCCTCCGCAGACCAGGCGGTAGAGAGAACGGCCACGTTCCGGTCGCGATCCGTGAGGTCAGCGAGTTGCAACTCATGCCGGAGGGCTACCCCAAACACCAGCGGCCGGCGCGCATTCGAGTTCACGATATGCGTATTCGCTCCCGTCCGCGGACGCTGCCGCGGGGCAAAGGTCTTCGGCCACAGCATAGAGAGGCGGATATCCGTTTCTACTGTTGCGCCGGCTGCGCAACTATGGTCGGCGCAACCGAAACGCAAGACCGCGCCTGACAACAGAGTTCTGGCAACCCTTTCCTGGCGTGCTCTAAGACCCCGGCAGCCGTCCCAACACGGACCGCAGCCCGAAGTCGCCCGGTAGATCCGAGGTAAAGCGGCGGAAGCCCAGGACTTTGCGCGCATCCAGCTTAATCTCGCGGCCGGCCAGATGCGGGAAGATGGCTCGTGCGGCGTAAACGGGGTCCTCTCCCTTTAGGCGCACGAGCCCCCTTCGTTTGCGAGCGCCCTCCTCCTTCATCACGTAGAGGCTCGACTCCCCCGCCCCCGCGCAACAGACCGCAAGTCGGTGCCAGTCGATGACGAGAGCCTCGCCAAGCTGGAGCATCTCTCGCGCCGCCGGCGTCAGCCTAACCTCAAATTCGTACGGGTTCATGCTACTAGTCTAGCAAAAGCATCGTCTACCGGCGGGCCGCAACAAGTAGCGCTCTTCGGGAGAGGATCTTTGTTGCGTGATTTGAGATCCTAAGCGCCGGGATTGCCGGGGAAAACGTTCAAGACTATTACGCCTACCAGGATCAGGCCGATTCCGACGAGATGGACCGATCCCAACGCCTCCCGCCAGATGAGCACCCCGATAAGTACGGAGCCGACCGTGCCGAGCCCCGACCAGATAGCGTAAGCGATGCCCAAAGGGAGCTGTCTCAGACACAACGAGAGGAAATAGAACGCCGCGCAGTACCCGAGCACCGCGATCAAGGACGGCCCGAGTCGGCTGAAACCCTCCGACGCCTTGAGGCCGGCGGTCCCGATCACCTCGCCCGCGATGGCGAGGAACAGGAGCAGCAACGCAAAGGGATTCACGACAACGACCTCCGGAACGACGCCTGCAAAGCCTCTAGATTATGCCAGCGTCTCCCTTACCTGAATCCTCGACCGACTCTCCACGGGTAAGCAGAACCGTCCGACGCCCTACTCGCCCCGGCGTTCGCGGTAGCGGTTAGTGATCGGCATACGGCGGTCGCGTCCGAAAGAGCGGGCGGTGACCTTTATACCGGTCGGAGCCTGGCGGCGCTTGTACTCAGCCCGGTCCACGAGCTGCACGGCGCGCCTCACATCCTCCTCGTCGAAACCGGCGGCGACGATCTCGCTTATCCCCTTGTCCTCCTCTATATACGCTTCGAGGATCGGATCTAGAACCTCATAGGGCGGCAGCGAGTCTACGTCGCGCTGGTCCTCCCGCAGCTCGGCCGAGGGCTCTTTGCTAAGTATGGAGTCCGGGATGATCTCGCGGTCCTCTATCTCGTTTATGTACCGGCAAACCCGGTAGACAAGGGTCTTCGGGACGTCCCGGATCACGGAGAAACCGCCGGCTGTGTCACCGTAGAGCGTCGAGTATCCGACGCTATTCTCGCTCTTGTTGCCGGTGCTGAGCACGATCCAACCGAACTTGTTTGACAGGGCCATGAGGATGTTTCCGCGAACCCTGGACTGGATATTCTCCTCGGTCTCGTCTTCGGGCAGGCCCTTGAAGCTCTCCTCCAACATCTCCCTGTACGCGTCGAACGCGGGGCCTATGGGGATCTCCTGTGAGTCTATACCGAGGTTCTTGACGATCGCCCGCGCATCGGTGTTGCTCGCGTCGGAGGTGTATTTGCTAGGCATGAGCACGCCGGTAACGTTCTCGGGACCCAGAGCGCGGGCGGCGACGACCGCACCAAAGGCGGAATCGATTCCGCCGGAGAGCCCGAGGACGGCACGGGAGAAGCCGTTCTTGCGGAAGTAGTCCCCGAGCCCCAGAACCAGCGCCTCAAGCACCTCGCCTTCCTCGGAGAGCTGCGGCTCCACGCGATGCTCCATACCGGCCGACTCCTCCAGGGTCTCCGGCTCGGGGAGCGACAACTCCACGATCTCGGGCGGGTGGTCGAGATCCTCCTTGCGGGGGCGGGGGTCGTGGAGACGATGGAAGATCGCCTCTTCGGGGTGTATCTCCACGAAGAGGAGGTCCTCCTCGAACTGTTTGGCGCGCGCGATGACGTTTCCCTCAGGGTCGAAGACGGCGGAGCGTCCGTCGAAGACAAGCTCGTCCTGGCCGCCGACGAGGTTGCAGAAGATGACGTAGCAGCCGTGGTCCGAGGCTCTGACACTGAGCATCCTCTCCCTTGAAGCCCCCTTGAGACGGTGATACGGAGAGGCGGAGACGTTCAAGAGCACGCCCGCCCCTCCGAGGGCCTGCTCGCGCGGGGGACCGCCCGGATACCAGATATCCTCGCAGACGCTCAGGCCCACGAGGTTTCGTCCTACTTTGAGGATCGGGGCTCCCGATCCCTCGCGGAAGTAACGGTCCTCGTCGAAGACGCCATAGTTCGGCAGGTAGCGCTTGTGGTAGCGGTGCAGGATCTCCCCGCCTGAGACCACGGCACAGGCATTGTACAGGTCTCCGTTGAGGTCGACGAACCCTATCGCCGCCGCCACGCCCTCCGGCACCTCTGCGGCGAACTCCTCTAACGCCCGCAGGTTATCCCGGATAAAGCTCGGCCTGAGGAGCAGATCCTCCGGCGGATATCCGGTCGTGGTCAACTCAGGGAAAGCGATCAGCTCCGCGCCGCCCTCTACCGACCGGGCGAGAGCATCCGCCGCTTTCTCTACGTTCCCCCACACATCGCCCACGACTGTGTCGATTTGGGCCAGCGCCACCTTCATGCCGCTAATAATATAGCTTTCGGCGATCTGCCGTCAGAGGATAACGAGCGCATCTGAACGACTTTGCCTGAGAAAGGCCGGCATCCGGGCACTAGAATCTACGGCATGAGCACTAGAGAAGACCGGTCGAACCCTACCGAAGGCTCGCCAGACCCGTCGTCGGGTCCGCTGCGCGGCGCTGCGCTGGCGGTGAGGCTACTCGAAGCTAGCTGCGCGCAAGCCCCCGGCGACCCCCTGCGGCTCGATGTGCTGCAGACTCTGGCGCGGGACTTGAGGGTAGAGATCGAGGCGCTCGCCGAGCTGGAGGGCCGGGAGACGGCCGTGATAGAAGGGGCGTTGCGGGCGGCGGACGTGGCGAACCTCGCGGCCTCGGCGCTCCCGGAGCTACCCGAATCCCACGCCCCGGAGATTGCGGCCTCCGCCCATCTGGCCGCCGGCGCCGCCCGGGCCCTGCACGCCCTCGCCGAAGCCGTCGCCCGCGCGCCGGGAGGTCGGGAGCGCAGCACGCTCAAGGACGCGAGGGGGGTGGCGTGGCGGGCGCAGCTTGCCGCCCGCCAAGTGGACGACTTCCTCTTCGGGAACGAAGGCTAGAAGATGCTCTCCGGGAGCCCTCCGGCCAGGATGGCGCGGGCGGCGCCGGCGACGCGCAATAGGTAGACGTCCTCCGCGGGGACGAAGTCGGCGAGGCTTATGTCGATAGCGCGTCTCTCGCCGTCCGCCCACTCCTCGGCCCGAACTGCGGTTCCCCCGCACAGCGCCTCCACGTCAGCGAGCCGGAGGCTTACCACGGCGGCGACCTCTTCCTCCTGAAGGCGCAGATCATCGGGGACGAAGGATCTCGCGAGGAGAAAGACGTCCTGGAACTCACGGTCGAGCCCGGCGGGTATCTGAAGTTCGGCCTTGCGGGTCCCTAGCGAGGTGAGCTCATCGGGCGTGACTTTCAAGCCCAGTTCCTCCTCGACCTCCCGGAGGCCGTCGAGCGGCTCCTCCTCGGCACCGAGATGCCCTCCGACGGTTACGTCCAGCCTGTCGGGCCAGGTCTCCTTCCCTGAGGCGCGGCGCTGCACGAAGAGGTACGGTCCGCCGGACTCAGTCTCCGGCGAGAAGATCCAGCAGTGAAAGCACCTGTGCCACAGTCCTTCCCGGTGCGCCTCGCTCTTCCAGACGACCCGTCCGGTTTTCTCTCCATGTTCATCCAGAACGTCTACTTTCTCGTCCATCACCTTAGGTTAGCATTCTGCACAGGGCCGCAGGCTACCGGTGAAGGAGGCGCGTTGATCGACGTGGCGATAACGAGCTACCTGGAAGAGGAGCACGTAGAGAGCATACGGGCCGTGGACGGGCGGGTGCGAGTACTTTACCGCGAAGACCTGGTTCCGCCGCCGCGCTGGCCAGGCGACCATGTGGGGCCCTCCGAATGGAGCCGCACGCTGGAGGGAGAGGAGGCGTTTCTAGATATGCTCCGCGAGGCAGAGGTTCTCTACGACTTCCCCCGGGGTCATGTGGAGGACCTCGTCAGGGTCGCCCCACGACTGCGGTGGGTGCAGGCGAGCATGGCCGGCGCAGGGGAGGTCGCCGAACGCGCGGGGTTAGGAGACACGGACGTGACCGTCACGACGGCGAGCGGCATCTATTCTGGGCCTCTAGCCGAGTTCGTGATGATGGCTCTTCTCCAACACATCAAGAACCTGGAACGCCTGCGGCGCGACAAGGCGGAGAAGCGCTGGCGCGAGGCGCATACGGAGACGCTGTACGGGAAAATCCTGTGCGTGTTGGGAATGGGAGACATCGGAAGGGCTATCGCGTCCCGAGCACGACCCTTCGGGATGCGTGTGGCCGGGGTTAAGCGGAAGATACGAGCGAAAGATCCTGCTCTTGACTACGCGGACGAGCTGTACGAGACCAGGGACCTGCATGCGGCGCTCCGGGACGCGGACTATGTGGCCGTCGCGCTGCCGGGTACGCCCGAGACCCACCGTCTCCTTGACCCGGCGGCTATCTCCGCGATGAAGCAAGGGGCTTACCTCGTCAACGTCGGGCGGGGCAGGGTGGTGGACGAGGCTGCGCTCGTCGAAGCGTTGGAGGCCGGGCATCTTGCGGGGGCGGCGCTCGACGTGTTCGAGGAGGAGCCGCTGCCGGAGGAGAGCCCATTGTGGGACCGGGAGAACGTTATCATAAGCCCCCACTCCACGGATAACGTACCGGGCCTGACGAACGAGCTTCAGGCGGAGCTCTTTCGCGAGAACCTTCGGCGCTACCTCGACGGGGAGCCGCTAGTCAACGAGTTGGACAAGAAGTTGCTCTACTAAATCGGCCGTCCTTTGCCTTTGGTTTGCCAAGGGTAAAGGCGTAGAGTATCTTCCAGGGCCATCGTGGAACGCGACGATACACAAAGTACCGGCGCGCCGTCGGGCTCCTGCTCGGAGCTACCCCGGTGGCGCGGGTCAGCGCGTTTGCTTGGGAGGGTTTCTTGGAAGGGATAGTTTTCTCGGGGCTCAAGCTCTTCGCCGCGCTTCTTTTGGTAGCCTTGAACGGATTGTTCGTCGCAGCGGAGTTCGCGTTCGTGAGTCTCAGGACCACGAAGGTCGAATCGATGGTGCAGGAAGGTCGGACATCGGCCGGCCTCGTCAAGGAAGCCACCCAGAAGCTCGACTCCTACCTCGCTGTGTGCCAGCTGGGCATCACAATTTCCTCGCTCGGCCTGGGCGCTTTAGGCGAACCGGCGATCGCCGTCCTCATCGACCCGCTGCTCGCGCCTCTTCTACCGGAGAGCCTCGTACACGCCGTCGCCTTCGCCATAGGTTTCGGGATCATCACGTTCCTTCATGTAGTGTTCGGTGAGCTGGCGCCCAAGAGCATCGCCATCGTCAAGTCGGAGGGGACCTCCCTGGTAGTGGCGCCGTTCATGAAGTTCTTCTACTACATCTTCTTGCCCGGCACCTGGCTCTTCAACGGGACGGCCAACGTCTTCGTGAGGGCCTTCGGTATCCCGCCGGCCTCCGAGACCGAGGAGACCCACTCCGAGGAGGAGTTGCGCATGATCATCGGCCAGTCGACCAGGCAAGGCGTTCTGGAGAAAGACGAGGAGGGCATGCTCAACGCGGTCATCCAGCTCGAGGAGACCCGGGCGCGGGAGATCATGGTGCCGAGGCCGAACGTCGTGGCGTTGCCGGCCGAGATAGGGCTGAAGGAGCTTGTCTCGGTGGCGGCGGCCGGCGTTTACACCCGCTACCCGATCTTCGAGGACGGCTCCATAGACAGGGTAATCGGGGCCGTACACGTCAAAGACGTTCTGCGCGCCGTCGAAGCCCACGGCGGCCTGGAGGCGGAAGTGACCGCCAAAGACCTGATGCGCGAGGTCCTGACAGTCCCCGAGAACCGGCGCATCGACGAGATCCTGGAGGACTTTCAGGAGCAGGAGGTCCAGATGGCCATCGTCATCGACGAGTGGGGCGCTTTCGAGGGGCTCTTCACCGTCGAGGACATCCTGGAAGAGATAGTGGGCGAGATCCGGGACGAGTTCGACGAGGAGCAACCTTCGGTCCAAGAGTTGGGTGACGGCTCCTACTCGATAGACGGCCGCACCCCGATCCACCTAGCCAACGAGGTCCTGGATTCGGACTTTACGAGCGAGGACTTCGACACCATCGGCGGCCTCGTCCTCGGCCACCTCGGACGTCCTCCCGAGGTCGGCGACGAGATCATCATCGATAGCTACACCCTGCGCGTAGACGAGATAGATGGACCCCGCGTCGCCCAGGTCGTCGTTCGTGAACGTGCTGAGAGAGAGGATGCGCCCGAATAACGCCCCAGCCCGAAGGGCGACGCAGATACGACGCCCCGAGACCGCACACTGGTGGCGATCGGGTTCAGCGAGGTCTCGCCGACCTACCTCGCAAGAGCTTCATAGTCGCCCAGAGGCTCACGAGCGCCCATATCCCTTCGAGCAGTAGGAATCCCCACTGCTCCTCCAAGACCGCGACCACGGCCAGGACGATAGATCCGGCGAAGTTAAGCAGCGCGTACGAGAGGTTCGACGGGCCGATGTAGCGTAGCTGGTTGGCGGCGTAGGCTACAAGGATCGCGAGGGCGCCCGTGACGGAGATCAGCTGGATCATCGACGGCCTCCCAGGGAACGGCGTCCGCGTAGGCTACGCAAACGAGACGTAGATAGCGACTACGACGAGCGTCAGGACTATGCTGATTATCAGTAACTCTCTCAACAGCTTATAGCCTCTCTAAGACTGTACGGGCGGACGTTCTTGCAGAGTATAAAGCCTGGAGTAGAGGCCGCCGGAGGCGACGAGATCGTTGTGGGCTCCGGCCTCGGCGATCCGACCGTCTTCGAGGACCAGGATCTCGTCTACGTCCTTGACGAGCCGCAGCTCGTGAGCGATGACGAAGGTGGTGCGACCGGCGGTCAGCTCTCGCCAGTGGTTCTCGACGGCATCGGCGGCCTCGGCGTCCAGGCCGGCCTGGGGCTCGTCGAGGATCAGGATGGGGGCGTCGCGCAGCATCGCGCGCGCTATAGAGACGCGCTGGCGCTGCCCGCCAGAGAGGCTCTCGCCTCGCTCCGAGAGTATGGTCTCGTAGCCCTCGGGCATCTCCCCGATGAAGTCGTCGGCGCCAGCGAGACGGGCCGCCTCTACTATCTCCGTTATCGCCGCCCCTGGTTTGCCGTATGCGATGTTCTCGGCGACCGTTGCCCGGAAGAGCATCGGCTCCTGGGGAACGAAAGAGATCTGGTCGCGCAAGGACTTGAGCGTGTACTCCTTTATATCCTCGCCATCTACGAGCACCCTCCCCCGCTGCGGATCATAGAGCCGGGCGAGCAGGCTGGTTACGGTGGTCTTGCCCGCCCCGCTCACCCCCACGAGCGCGACCCGGCTCCCGGGCTCGGCCTTGAAGTTCATCCCGCGCAACACCTCCCCCGCCCCCTCCTCGTAAGAGAAATGGACGTCCTCGAACGTCACACGCCCCCCCAACGGCGGCGCGGGGCGAGCATCCGGGCTCTCTTTCACGGTAGGTTCGGCGGTGAGTAGCTCTACTATTCGCTCGCCGGAGACGAGGGATTTGCCGATCTGGTTGACCTGCCGGGAGAGCGCCCACAGAGGGGAGAGGAAGAGCCCGAGGTAGGAGATGAAGACCGTCAGGCCGCCGACGCTCAGAGACCCCGCGAGCACCTGACGGGTCCCGAAGTAGACGACGAGCGCGGTCCCTATCCCCCCGACGATGCCGAGCAATACGCTGAACTTGGCCTCTATCGCAGACGAGTCCACGCTGGCGGTCAGGGAGTCGCGGCTCTCCTTGCGGAAGCGGTCTACCTCATCGTCCTCGCGGGCGAAGATCTTGACGGCGCGTATCCCCGTTACAGCCTCCTGGATGACCGATGCTATCGCCCCCTCTTTCGCCCTTACCACGCGCATCCTCTCTATAAGTGCGAGCCGGTAGCGCTTGACGGCCAGGAAGAGGAACGGAACGGTGAGGAGAGCGAGCAGGGTGAGCTGCCAGTTCAGCCACACCATCACCACGAGCATCCCGATCAGTATCAGAAAGGAAGAGCCGACCTCGACGATCGAGTCTACGAGCAGGCTCCTTACCTCCTTGACGTCGCTGGTGACCCGCGTGATGGTATCGCCGGTCCGCCTTTTACCATGGTAGTCGAGACCTAAAGCGTGGACCTTGCGGTAGAGCGCGTCGCGCATGTCGAAGACGGTCTCCTGGCCGAGCTTTGAGAGTAGGTAACGCCGGGAGGCGGTAATACCCCGGCTGGCCGTAGAGATAATGACCACCAGCACGGCGATGGCGACGAGCAGGGCCGGCTGGCTTACCGGAAAAGGGAGCGTCTGGTCGCCCAGGACGTAGTCGAGGATCAGGGCGAGCGGCCACGGCTGGGCGAGGCTCGTCCCCGTCTCCAAGAGCAACAGCAAGAGCGCCAGCATCAGACCCCTCTTGCGCGGCCTGAGAAACGGCCCGAAATGCGAGAGGGCGCTCCTGGCACGCCCGAGACTCCCCGAGACCTTCGAGAGCTTCTCCCTGACATCAAATACGGTCATTTAGTTAGGATACCTCACCGCCAAGGAGTAGAATGTATGAGCAGATCCAGAGAGAATCGAGAGATAGAGGAGCATGCAGCGTGGCGCGTAGGGTTGTGGCCGCAGTCGAGGACCTGTTGTTCAGAAGCAAGATCTCCGAGACCGCCAACACGCTCGGCGTCGAGGCTCTCTTCCCGCGCAGTCCGAAGAAGCTTATCGAGCAGGCGTCCTCCTCCCCGCCGGACCTCCTCGTTTTGGACCTGAACTCGGCGCGCTACGAGCCTCTGAGCCTGCTCAGGGAGATCAAGTCAGACCAGGCGTTACGAGACGTACCCGTAGTAGGTTTCCTCTCTCACGTCCAGAAGGATCTGGCCGTCGCGGCTCGCGAGTTCGGCTGCGACAGGGTGATGGCCCGGAGCGCGTTCACCAAGAACCTGCCCGAGGTACTCTCCGGCGACGGCGACTGGGTTGTCTGAGTCCGGGCGCTCCTGGGAGCGTCTCTCCTCCGAGAGGCTCGTGCAGACGCCGTACTTCGCCCTGCGCTCGGACAGGCTCAGGCTGCCCGACGGAGCCATAAAGGACCCGTATTACGTTTTAGAGCGTCCCGACGCGGCGATCATCTTCCCCCTCACCCCGTCGAACGAGGTCGTGCTCGTGCGCCAGTACCGGCCGCCGATAGAGAGGGTCGAGCTCGGGCTCCCGGCGGGCCTCGTCGAGGAGGGTGAAGAGCCGGAGAAAGCGGCCCGCCGGGAGCTCCTGGAAGAGACTGGCTACGGGGGCGGCGAATGGGAGCCTTTGGGCTCTCTAGCTTCCTCGCCGAGCCTCAAAGACAACTGGGCATACCTGTACCTCGCCCGCGGCGTAGAGCTTACCTCGCCCCCGAACCCCGATGAGTACGAGCGGGTCGAGGTCGTGCTCGTGCCCGTTGGCGAGATGTTGGGAGAGATAAGAGCCGGTAACATCGTCAGCTCCAGCGGCGTCGCCGCGATAATGCTCGCCCTGGAAGCCCTTAGAGCTTCGAGTTAGAGAGGTTCATTCGCGTGTCTCTCGGAGATCCTCGATGAGATCGCGCACGAAACGGGACCGATAACCTAACGAGGAGCGAATTGCCCCCAGTCCTCTCGCAAGGTGAGCTCCCTGGTCGTGCATGGTTTAGGAGGACGAGCATTGCGTCGTACGGGACCCGGCATTTTCTCGGACAGGTGTAGAGCCGGATACGCAGCGCACGCTATGCAAACCCCTTGAGAGTAGAGCTCAACGACGAGCCTCCCGCGCCGGCAGAACGGCTCAGAGCAGTTCGCTGCGTACCCGGCTACCCGACCAGGAGAGTTGGCTTACTCGGAGGCTTGCGTAGGCCATCGTTTCGCTGTTGCTGAACATCACCGGCACGCTGCGTTCGTTCCTACCGGGGGCGATTTATCTCAAGAATGATTATGTCGATCGCGAACAAGATAATCCAAGTGAGCTTCGCGGCCGTGAGGCTGATGAATGAGACGCCTATAGAGAGCAGAAAAATCAGCGGGATCCCCAGACCCCGCATGCGGTGCCACCTTACCGTCCTCGCGTCCAGATGCTCGTGTATAAGGCGTCGGTTGTGCGTCGCGTACCACCATATCGCGGTCAAGGGCAGCCTGGCAATGGCCAAGCTACCGGCGTAGAGCACCACCGGTAGCTGGTCGTTGGCGTACTCATCCAACAGGGCGGTCGGGAAAGGCAAGAACGCCACGAACATCAGAAACAGAATGTTTAGCCACATCAGCCCTCTGTCGACGGCTCTAATATCCTGAAATATAGACCTGTGGGCCATCCAGTAAGAGCCGATCACAAGGAAGCTGACCACGTAGCTCAGGAGGTCCGGTATCAGCTCGGCCAAACGGCCCGGCAGCTCTTGAGCTACGCGATCCGCTGGTATGTCGTTGGGCACTTCGATATTTAGCACTAATAAGGTTATGGCGATGGCGAAGACCCCGTCACTAAGGGCGTTGATGCGCTCGGTTCCCTCGTCGTCGCCACTCCCTTGCCGCTGCGGGCTTACTTCTTCCACGTGCTCTCCTTACGAACTTCAATACCTGTCGCGCAGGCATCCATCAAACAGGCTTCCGTGTACTTATAATGCCTATTAGTTCGATATCCCCGCAAGGCTTTGCGAGCGTGCGGTCTACTCTAGAGACAGGTTTTAGTAGTTACCATAGTAGGCACGCTGCACATTCCAGGCCCGGGGCGATCACGCAGTTGCGGCGATTCGCAGCGTAGGTAAGCGAGGTCGTGTTCGCTGTCGCCTGTCCACCCGAAGAAGCCCGATCTCCTGAAGGTGTCACGACCGGTCCTTGGCTAGCATCTTCGGCGCTCTAGAGCCCTGCTGGGGGTGAATAAGCTATAGTTTGGCCTTTGCGCCGGAGAGGGCATCGTGACCGACGGAGAGGGAGAGATGTATGGCCAGCGGGGCTAGAAGGGCAACGGTAAGGTCGCTCGGCGAGGAGGCCGAGGATCTCGGGAGGATGGCGGAGGACGTGCGGGCGGGGCTATTCAACGTACCGAAGGACCTCTCGCCCTGGCCCAAGTACTTCTACGACGCGAGAGGCTCGGAGATCTTTGAGGAAATAACGGAGCAGCCCGAGTACTACCAGACCCGGACGGAGCTCTCGATCCTGGAAGAGAAGGCCCCGGAGATCGTGAGCCGGACCCGCTGTCGCGAGCTCGTGGAGCTCGGGAGCGGCTCGGCGAGCAAGACCCGCGCCCTGCTCGACGCGATGGTGAAGACCGGCGAAGGTCCGACACGCTACGTGCCCTTCGACGTCAGCGAGAGCGCCGTGACTGGCAGCGCCGAGAGGCTTCTCGGAGAGTACCCGAAGCTCGAGATCCAGGGCTACTTAGGGGACTTCGACCACTCTCTGGAGCGCCTGCTCGAGCGTGCAGATCCGGGCGGACCCGGTAGGCTCGTCATCTTTCTCGGGGGGACTCTAGGCAACTTCACGCCGGAGCGCCGGAGGGAGTT
>CADCVD010000166.1 GCA_902806055.1 uncultured Rubrobacteraceae bacterium | reverse complement strand
CTACCACGACGCTCTTCCGATCTTCCATGAGGATCCCCCTTGAACATGTCATACGTGCAGAAGCAGATCCTAACGTTGAGTGGGATGTGTGGAGAGGGTGTCGCCTGCCAGGCATCAAGGTGCCGGGGGTTCAGTTCTACGCTATGCATGGACGCAGAGACAAAACGCTTGTGATCTGGCTGGAGCACGAGAGCTGCGAGAGGCTTATCACGGAGGTTGAAGATCCTGTAGAGGTTGCCGAGAAGATTAACGAAGCGGTAGGCGCTCTGAGTACTCGCTCCTAGCTAAACCCCTTCTAAAAGCCGGGGTCGGAACGTAGTAGCGGCCCCGGCCTGGAAGAACCCGTAGCTTAGTAGTTAATCGTTGCTAGGTACGTCGAGCGAGATCTCGAGGGCCTCCTCACTCATACCGACCGGCTCCCCGTGCGCCTCCAGAACGCGGACCGCATCGCCTACGGTGTGTACGCTGGGATCAAGGGCCTCAGCCCTCTCCATGAGGGCGATAATCTGCTCGGTAAATTTCTCCTTGCCGCGTGCCTCCTCGCGTGCCTGGCGCAGAACCTCCGAGAGCTCTACTAGCGCGGCAATGACCTGAGCTTGGCCGGTCGGATCAAGGGCCCTTGTCTCCCGGACCGCCTCCTCTGGGTCGGCCTGCTCGTCGTCGAAGATCGCCTGGACCGCAAGGAACACCCGCCGGGCGTCCAGACTACTCATCCTCCCCGCAACTTTCTCCGCAGCCGCTTTTGCCAGGTCGTTGTGCATACACGCTCCTCTTAGTTCATTTGTATTATTACACCCAAGAAACATGGGTAATTAGAACAGGGGGAGGCGTCCCCCGCCTCCCCCTTCTCGCCAGTACATGGACGTGATGGTGCTCGCGCCGGAGGCGCGTATCGGCGCGGAGCACGTCACCTTGAGGGGGCTCTAGGGTGGCCCGCAAGCTGGAGCTGCACTGCCACGAGGTTACGGTGCGGTTCCTAGAGAGGGCAGTGGTCCCGCCCTACGAGGGGTCCATGATCCGGGGCGCCTTCGGCCGCGCTTTCAAGGACAGTTGCTGCCCCTTCCCCCACGACGGCGGCTCCGGCTGCCCGCTGCGTGAGAGATGCCCCTACGGTTACGTCTTCGAGACCTCGCCCCCCGAAGGTGCACGGGACTTCGCCGGGAACAAGGAGCTCCCGCGCCCCTACGTCTTCGAGCCGCCGGAGGACACCAAGATGGAGTACGCCCCCGGTGAGAGAATGCGCTTCGGTTTCACCGTGGTCGGCCGGGCCGCAGACTACATGCCGTACTTCATCTTCGCGTTCTCCAAGATGGGAGAGGATGGCGTCGGGCGGCTCAAGGCCCGCTACGAGCTGGAGCGGGTGGTCACCGAAAACCCGCTCGCTGGGAGGCGGGAGGAAGTCTTCGACGGCGGGGTCGTGAAGAACCGCCGGCTTCCTGTCTCCTGGGAGGATGCAGAAGACGCGGTGCGTGGGCTGGACGGGGAGAGGTTGCGCCTGGAGTTTCTCACTCCAACCTTCGTGAAGTTCAGGGGCGAAGTCTCACCGGAGGCCCCATCGTTTCAAGCCCTGGTGCAGGCGCTCTCTCTGCGCATCCCGATGCTCTCGGCGGTGCATTGCGGCGAGGTTTGGCGCGAGGACTTCAAGGCAATGGTCGAGAGGGCGGGGGAGGTCGAAACCATAGCCGACGAGACGACGTGGGTCTCTTTCCGACGCTACTCCTCATTCAAGAAGAAGGTCGAGCCGCTAGAGGGAGTCGTGGGTGCCGTCGAGTACGTGGGGCCTATCGAAGAGTACTTGCCGCTGCTCTCCCTGGGGCAGCTCACTCATGTCGGCAAGCGGGCTGTTTTCGGGCTAGGGCACTATAGCATTGTAGATAGGCACGGTGAACCGCTAATCAAGTGATCCTGATTAGCAAGTCCACTTCTATTCCGATCTCCCGAGTACTGATACTAAACTGCACTTCTTGAGCTAGAGCGTCACACCGATGAGCTGGCATAGCTCAATTGCGAAAAGCTCTCAGGAAAGGGTGAAGATATGTGGCCATCGTAGAAGCCTGTGAAAAGTTAAGCTTTACAGACGCCTCACTACGTTGCTGCACGGTTGCTGCACTAAGGCTCCGAACGCGCTCTCAGACTTTCTTTTCTTTCTGTATTTTGCCTGCAAACCTCTATATTTCTAAAGTGGAGCCGAGGGGATTCGAACCCCTGACCTCCGCCGTGCAAAGGCGGCGCTCTCCCAACTGAGCTACGGCCCCTTAAGTCAAGGACTGAGTGTACGCTTCAGACGTCTCTTCTTCAATGTAAGGAGTTGGTGCGGTCCTTGTGGCTGCTTGTTCTGCATATAGAGGGCCGGGTGGGCCTTTGAGACACGCATCACGGTTTGTGGCTCGGGAAGAGCTCTGCAGATGAACGAGTTTGGCTTGGGTACAAACCATGACGGATGGGTAGCAGTCCGGGGCTTGAACGTATAGCCTAGTTCGTTGCGCACGTTCTCCGCAGAAAATCAGGCGCCATTCTCGGCTTGCGAGGTCCCGGCGTCCTCGCGGTGGGTGCTACAATCTTCGTCATTGAGCGTCGGATCATTTAAGAATCGTATTGAGGGGCGGGGTGCCGATGGCGGGTAAACCGGTGCTGTTTGCCGTTGACGACGACCGGGAGGTCTTGCGGGCGGTCGAGCGCGACCTGCGGCGCAAGTACGGCCGTAACGGTTACCGCATCTTGAGCGCGGACTCGGCGGCGGCGGCGATGGACGCTTTGAAGAAGCTTACGCTGCGCGGTGATCCCGTGGCGCTGTTTCTCGTGGACCAGCGGATGCCGCGCAAGAGCGGCGTGGAGTTCCTGGAGGAGGCGAGGGAGCTCTATCCCGGCGCGAAGAAAGTTCTGCTCACGGCGTACGCGGACACGGACGCGGCGATCAAGGCGATAAACGACATCGGGCTGGACTATTATCTACAGAAGCCCTGGGACCCGCCCGAGGAGAACCTCTACCCGGTCCTCGATGACCTCTTGGGCGACTGGCGCTCCTCCTATCGGCCGCCCTTCGAGGGAATCCGGGTCGTAGGCAACCGCTGGTCGCCCCGGTCGCACGGGGTCAAGGACTTCCTCGCCCGCAACCGGGTGCCCTACCAGTGGCAGGACGTAGATGCCTCAGAGGAGGCGCGGCAACTGGTAGCACGGCTGGATCACGGCGTCCCGAGCCTGCCGGTCGTCGTCTTCCCGGATGGAACCTACCTGGAGGCTCCGGAGAATGTCGAGGTCGCCGAGAAGGTCGGTTTGCATACGCGCGCCGAGCGTCCTTTCTACGATCTGATCATCGTCGGCGGCGGTCCCTCCGGGCTCGCGGCAGCCGTCTACGGGGCGTCGGAGGGCCTGAAGACGGTCCTAATAGAGAAGGAAGCGCCCGGCGGGCAAGCGGGGACGAGCAGCCGCATCGAGAACTACCTCGGCTTCCCTTCGGGCCTTAGCGGAGCGGACCTCTCGCGTCGGGCCGTAACCCAGGCGAAGAGGTTCGAGGTCGAGATACTCACGCCCCAGGAGGCCGCGGAGGTGCGGATCGAGGACCCGTACCGGGTGGTACGGCTCACGGACGGCACGGAGATCAGTTGCCACGTCCTCCTCATCACCACCGGCGTCTCCTACCGAAAGCTGGACGTACCGGGCGTGCAACGCCTCTCCGGCCGCGGCATCTACTACGGCGCCGCGATGACCGAGGCTCTCTCGTGCAAGGATGAGGACGTCTATGTGGTCGGCGGGGCCAACTCCGCCGGTCAGGCCGCGATGTACTTCTCCCAGCACGCCCGCAAGGTCGTCATCCTATGCCGCTCGAACAACCTCCGCAGGGGTATGTCCGAGTACCTCGTCAAGCAGATAGAGGAGACCCCGAACGTCGAGGTTCGCACGAGTTCGGGCGTGACAGAGGCGTTCGGAGAAGACCATCTAGAGAAGCTGCGGGTGGGAGACTCGCAAACGGGTGAAGAAGAGACCGTACCGGCCCAATCGCTTTTCATCTTCATCGGGGCGGCACCGAAGACGGAGTGGCTAAAAGGCGTCGTCGAGCGCGACGAGCGCGGCTTCATCCTCTCCGGGCCAGACCTCGTAAAGAACGGCAAGAGGCCGAAGAACTGGACCGAGGATCGGGACCCTTACCTTCTGGAGACGAGCGTGCCCGGCGTCTTCGTCGCCGGCGACGTGCGGCTCGGCTCGGTCAAGAGGGTTGCCTCAGGGGTCGGAGAGGGTTCCATCGCGGTGCAATTCATTCACCAGTACCTGGCCAAAGTGTAGGGGTGCAGAGCACAATTATAATAGAGGCCCTGCGCCGGGTACCCCTCTTCGAGGGGCTGACCGACGAGGACCTGCGGTGGGTCGCAGAGCAGGGTTTTGAGAAGCTTATCTCCGCCGGCGAGGTGAACGGCCGGGAAGGAGAGCCGGTCGAGCATCTGTACGTGATCTTTGAAGGTGATCTCAAGATCACGAAGAAGGTTGATGGCAACGAGGTGGTTATAAACATCTACACGCCCGGTACCTTCTTCGCCGAAGTGCCGCTCCTCGCGGGAACGCCGTTCCTGGCAACGGGCCGGGCGATAACCGACTGCCGGCTCTTCCTGCTCCCCGATAAGATCTTTCGCTACATGCTTACCGCATACCCGTCCTTTAGTCACACTATCCTTGAGACGATGGCCCAACGCGTCCACATCCTCCAATCCATCGCCGGTCAGCGCGAAAAACTGAACTCCCTTAGCACCCTCGCCGCGGGTCTCGCCCATGAGCTGAACAACCCCGCCGCTGCCAGCCGTCGCGCCGTCGGCGAACTGCGCGCCAGCGTTGGAACCGCGAAGAGGCTCGCCCTGGAGCTAGGCCGGACACTCTCCACAGCCCATCTCGAAGCTCTAGCCGCCCTCGAAAGAGAAGCCGTGGAACACGCCGCCGCGCCTCCCTCCTTAAGTACGCTGGAGCTCGGAGACCTAGAGGACGAGGTAGCGAGCTGGCTAGAGAAGCACGGCCTCGAAGAGGGCTTCGAACTCTCCTCCATCTTCGCTGGTGCGGGGCTCGATGCGGAGTGGCTCGGAGAGGTAGAGGCCGAAGTGCCGAACGAGGCTCTTGGAAGCGTGCTGAGATACTTCGGGGCAGCGGTTGCGACCGCGAGCCTGCTCGACGAGGCCGAGGCAGGCGTGGGGCGCATCTCCGCGCTGGTCGAAGCAGCAAAGTCGTACTCGAACATGGACCGGGCGCCGCTCGTTGAGGTGGACATAAACGAAGGGATAGAGCAAACCCTCACCGTCCTCGGCTACAAGCTAGGGCCGAACATAGAGGTGAAGCGCGAGTACGACCCTGATCTCCCGCGTATCACCGCCTACGGCGGCGAGCTTAACCAAGTGTGGACGCACCTCATAGACAACGCCGTAGACGCAGTGTCCGGCGAAGCTGGCGAAGCCGGTAATGGTCTCGTCCGGCTGCGTACCACATGCGAGGGAGACGGGGTTCTGGTGGAGATAGCCGATAACGGGCCCGGCGTCCCGGAGGAGATGCAGACGCGAGTCTTTGAACCTTTCTACACCACCAAAGGGGTAGGTGCAGGGGTTGGCCTCGGGCTCGACGTAAGCTACCGTATCGTTGTCGGGCGACACGGTGGGGATATCAGGGTAGTCTCCAATCCCGGTGACACCCGCTTTCAGGTACGACTCCCGCTCACACCCGCAGAGGCACTCACGGGTACTAGTGTAGGGAGTGAGAGCACCCGGGAGATAACTTGATGATGCACCAGCCGGGCGACACCGCCGTCTTCCCGAAGTTTACGGATGAGCAACTAGAGCAGCTCCGCCCTTACGGTCCCGAGCGCCGTTACGAGGAGGGCGAATATCTCTTCACGGAGAAGGAGTCGGTAAACAGCTTCTACGTGGTGCTGGAAGGAAGGGTAAATATCTCACTTACCGGCGAAGGTGAGACGATCGCGGTACATCCGCCCGGCGAGTTTACGGGAGGGCTGGCGATCATGACCGGAAAGGGCTCGCGCCACCGAGCGCAGGCCGCGGTCCGAAGCCGCATTCTAGAGATAAAGGCCGAATCTTTTCAGGAGATCTCTAGCGAAAAGCCGGAGATAGGAGAGATCTTTATCTCCACGCTCGCCCGGCGCATGCGCGAATCTCAGGCCTGGTTGCGCCAGCAGGAGAAGATGGCCGCTCTTGGCAAGCTCTCAGCCGGCCTTGCCCACGAACTTAACAACCCCGCCGCCGCCGCCCGCCGCGCAGCCGAGGATCTGCGCGAAGAGACTCTCAAGACCCAGAGAGCAGCCCTCGCTCACGACGAACGCTTTACCCCGGCCCAGAGAGAGATGCTCGGGCGTTTAGGGCGTGAGGTAGTAAAAAGCTCCGGCGCTCCCGTCTTTCTCGACACGCTGGAGCGGAGCGACAGGGAGGACGAGTTGGTCGACTGGCTGGAGGATCACGGCATAGAAGACGGCTACGAGCTCTCCCCGACCCTGGTCTCCGCCGGTCTCGATGCGGGGCGTCTAGACTCCCTGGCCGAAGGGCCGGAGGGCTTGCACGAGGAGGCGCTGGTAGGGGCTCTGGAGTGGCTCGGAGCGACGCTTACCCTGGCAACACTCGCGAGCGAGATCGGACAGAGTACGGGGCGCATCTCCGAGCTGGTGCGGGCGATGAAGGAGTACTCGCATATGGACAAGTCGGCTATGCGCGAGGTAGACGTGCGCGAGGGGTTGGAGAGCACGCTCACCATCCTCGCCCACAAGCTCAAAAAAGGGATCGAGGTCGAGAAGGAGTACGCGGAACGTTTGCCTCGCATCCGCGCCCACGGCGGGGAGCTAAACCAGGTGTGGACCAACATCGTGGACAACGCCGTCGACGCGATGGGCGGGCAGGGAAAGCTGAAGGTAAAGGTTTCGAGCGACGAAAAGTATGTGCTCGTGGAGATCGCCGACGACGGACCGGGGATACCACGGGAGATAAAGAACCGCGTCTTCGAGCCGTTCTTTACCACCAAGGAGGTCGGCGAGGGGACGGGGCTCGGGCTCGACATCGTGCGGCGGATAGTCGCGGGGCACGGCGGGGAGATCCGGGTAGACTCAGAGCCTGGTGCGACGAGCTTCAAGGTTAAGCTCCCCATAGATAGACCACGAAGAGCATCAAACGAAGACGGAGGTTAGAGGTTGGATCTCAAGAACGATTTGTTCAAGGAGATATGCAGCGAACGACGCGGGATAAACACGCGGGTCCTCAAGCAGGCGGTTACCCTAGCGGTCGAGATCGCCAGAGAGGGCCGCGAAGGACGCAAGATCGGGACGCTCTTCGTCGTCGGCGACTCGGAGGCGGTGCTCAAGGCCTCCCGACCTCTCATCCTCGATCCTCTTCTCGGTCACCCCGACGAGGCGAAGTACATAGACGACCCGAACGTCCGCGAGACCCTCAAGGAGCTCGCCCAGCTCGACGGGGCTTTCGTGGTCTCTGATGTAGGCGTGGTCCTCTCGGCGGCCCGCTATATAGACGCGGCCTCGGACAACCTGAGCCTGCCTCTGGGTCTCGGGAGCCGGCACATGGCCGGGGCCTCCGTCTCGCACCGGACTAACGCCGTGTCGGTCGTCGTCTCGGAGAGCTCGATGGTGCGCGTATTCGACGACGGGGAGCTCGTCTCGGAGATAACGCCCGAGCTTTGGATGCTCGGCCGCTACAGCTCGTACCTCGAAGGGCGCTCGTCTACGGTTCGTCAGACCGAGGAAGTCACCGTCGTAAGCCGCGCCGAGTAGAGGCGCTCAAGGTGTCGGAAGAGAACAGAGCCGTCGTCCGCCGGCTCATAGAAGAGCTGTTCAACACCGGAGACCCGGACGTGGCGGATGAGGTATTTGTCGAGGATTACACGGATCACTCTTCCTCAAACCCGAACCTTAGCGGGGTCGAGAACTTCAAAAAGTCAGTCGCAGACTGGCGCGCGGCCTTCCCGGACACCTACAACACCGTAGAGGACTTAGTCGCCGAAGGGAACAGGGTTGCGGCCCGCTGGACTGCGCACGCTACCCACAGGGGAGAGTTCATGTGCCTCCCTCCGAGCGGCAACAGGATCGCGGTGACGTGGTTCGGCATCTTCCATCTCTCGAACGGCAGGATAGTAGAGAGTTGGGATACCTACGATACGCAGGACATACTGCGACAGCTAAACATCCCTCCCTCTCCGAGAGAGGTTCTCAACTTCTGGTTCGGGCGCGAGGGGGAAGAGAGCTACGGGGAGTTCCGAGAGGCTTGGTTCACCAAAGATGCTGAGTTTGATCGCGAGGTTCGTGACCGGTTTGAGTCCGTCTATGAGAAGGCCGCTGCGGGGAGGCTGAAAGGCTGGAAAGACGAAGCGGAGAGCTGCCTGGCCCTTGTAATCGTCCTGGATCAGTTTCCGCGCAATATGTTCCGCGGGGACCCCAAGACGTATGCGACGGACGAGCTTGCGCGCGAGGCCGCCCGGCACGCCGTGGAACACGCCTATGACCGGGAGCTTGCGCCTCTTCAGCGTCTGTTCCTCTATCTGCCCTTCGAGCACAGTGAAGAGTTGGAGGACCAGCGGCTCTCGGTAGAGCTCTTTCGAGGGCTCACCGCAGAGGTTGGGTCTGAGGACCTTCTCGCCTACGCGGTGCGCCACAAAGAGATAGTCGAGCGCTTCGGACGGTTCCCGCACCGCAACGAAGTGTTGGGGCGAGGCACGACCCCCGAGGAGGCGGAGTTCCTGCGCGAGCCGGGCTCGTCTTTCTGAGCAAGACTTTGGTTTAGAGTTCTTTAGAGACCCGCCGGAGAGGAGAGAGAAGATGGCGAACCTCGGCAGACCTCCCTGTGACGAAGGGATCATCCTATCCGGCAGCTCCGAATCACCCTGCGCGCCCGCCTCGGGGCCGTGGATCCTGGCGGGCACCATCATCGGGTCCGGTATGGCTTTTATAGACAGTACCGTAACCAACGTGGCGCTGCCGGCCTTGCAGCAGGACCTGGGCGCGACCGCCGTAGACGCCCAATGGATCGTCGAGGCTTACGCGCTGTTGCTCGCCGCCCTGATTCTCGTCGGCGGCTCCCTAGGAGATCACTACGGCCGCAGACGCGTTTACTCTCTAGGAGTAGCAATCTTCGCCCTCGCCAGCATAGCGTGCGGCGTCGCTCAGAGCCCGGGACAGCTCATCGCCGCGAGGGCCGTACAGGGGCTCGGGGGGGCGCTTCTCGTACCCGGTTCGCTGTCGATCATCAGCGCCTCGTTCGAGGGGGAACGGCGCGGCAAGGCGATAGGTACGTGGTCGGGATTCTCGGGAATCACCGCGGCTCTCGGCCCGATACTCGGCGGATACCTCGTCGAGAACGTCTCGTGGCGGGCGGCTTTCCTTATAAACGTGCCGCTGGCGGTCGTGGTGCTCTACATCGCAGCCCGGCACGTCCCCGAGAGCCGGGACCCGGATGCGAGGAGGCTGGACATACCGGGGGCGTTACTCGCTACTCTGGGGCTTGGGGGGATCGTCTACGGACTGATTGAGTCCTCCAGCCGGGGATTCGGCGACCTGCCAGTCCTGGTCTCCCTCGCGCTCGGGGCGGCTGCGCTCGCGGCGTTCGTCCTCGTCGAGCGGCGCAGCCAAGAGCCGATGATGCCCCTGAACCTTTTCAGGTCCCGCAACTTCAGCGGGGCGAACCTCCTTACGCTGCTCCTCTACGCGGGGCTCGGCGGCTCACTGTACTTTCTGCCGTTCAACCTGATCCAGGTTCACGACTACTCTGCGACCGCCGCCGGGGCCTCGTTCCTGCCGTTCATCGTTATTACCTTCCTGATGTCGCGCTGGGCCGGTGGACTGGTAACCCGCTACGGCGCCAAGCTGCCCCTGGTGATAGGCCCCTCTATAGCCGCCTTTGGCTTCGTACTCTTCGCCCTGCCGGGGACCGAAGGCCCCTACTGGACGACGTTCTTCCCGGCGGTCGTGGTGCAGGGGCTCGGGATGAGCCTGGTGATAGCCCCTCTCACCACGACCGCCCTGAACGCGGTCGAGGGGCGGCACTCGGGTCTCGCCTCGGGCGTGAACAACGCGGTCTCGCGGACCGCTGGCCTGCTCTCGATAGCCGTCCTGGGCATCTTCGTCTTCGCAGCCTTTAGCAGCAGCCTGGATAGCAAGATAGAGAACCTGAACCTCACCCCCGAGCAACGTACAACCCTGGAGGCCGGGAAGGTGGACCTGGGGGGAGTACAAGTCCCGGAGGGGACGGACGGCGAGACGGCGGCGTCCGTAGAGAGGGCCGTGGATGAGGCCTTTGTATCGGCGTTCAGGCTGGCAATGTTTATCGCGGCGGGGCTGGCGATAGCGAGCGCCGTGGCGGCCGCGGTCCTTATAGAGGGCAAGGGAGAGACCGCGAGGCCAGAAGGGGTAGCGCGGGCCGAGCAGACCTCCGGCGCTTCGTCCCCGGCCTAGAGAAGGCGGCAGAGACGAGTTGGCTACAAGACATACGCGCCCGACCAGATCCAGGAGGTACGGCCGAACGCGCAGGGCTGCGAGAAGCGCCCGACCATGGACGACGACCTGGCACGTTTGCGGGAAAGTCTCTCGCGGTTACGTCGGCTGTTGGGGCTCGAGCTGGATGTAGCCCGTCCCCTTTGTTACACATCCGTGATAGTACCCCTCTAGAGAGGAGCCAGCTTGAAGACGACCTTGATCGTACTGGTAAACCTGAAGGAGGGCGTGAGCCCGGAGGACTACGAGTACTGGGTACGCGATTCCTACGCCCCGGTGACGAAAGCCCTCCCCTCTGTCGAAGGCTGGCGAGGTTACAGGGTGAGCGGGCTGCTCGCCTCCGACGCCCTCCCGCCTCATCAATACGTAGTCATCGTCGAGGTGGGCGACATGGAGCAGCTCGGGCGGGACGTGGCCGGCGAGGATATGCAGAGGCTTCTCTCCGAGTTGCACGCGTTCGCCGAGGTTACGCAACTCTCTTCCGAGCGGTTCGTCTAGAAGAAATTTGAGAGAGTTTTTTAGAAAGGAGGCACGCGAGACTTGCCCGAGATAGAGGTGATCCTTGGCCTGCTCCTCGCCGTGGCGGCGCTGGCGACGCTCGCCTCCAAGATCAAAGTGCCGTACCCGATCCTGCTCGTGTTGGGCGGACTGATACTGGGCTTCGTGCCGGGGCTCCCTCCGGTCGAGCTCCCGCCGGAGCTCGTGTTCCTGATCTTCTTGCCGCCTCTCCTGTATGTCTCGGCGCTCTTCACCTCCTGGCGCGACTTCCGGGCGAACCTCCGGCCGATCTCGCTGCTCGCAGTTGGGCTGGTGATCTTTACGACGTGTGTGGTAGCCTTGGCGGCTCATGCCTTGATCGAGGACCTGACCTGGGCGTCAGCCTTCGCCTTGGGTGCTATCGTCTCCCCTACCGACGCGATAGCCGCGACGACCGTGGCTCAGCGTCTCGGCGTTCCCCGTCGCATCGTAACCATTCTCGAAGGCGAGAGCCTCGTAAACGACGCTACCGGCATCGTCGCCTACCGTATCGCCGTAGTCGCGGTGACGGCGGGTGTATTCTCGATCTGGGAGGCGGGCCTGAACTTCGTAGCGGGAAGCATCGGCGGCGTCCTGATCGGGCTGGCCGTCGGGCGAGCGGTCCTGTGGGCGCGGCGTCACGTGTCGGACGACCCTTCCGTGCAGAACACTATCTCCCTCTTGACGCCGTTCGTTGCCTATCTGTCGGCGGAAGAATTGCATTTGAACCTGGAGGCTGTAAGCCTCGAGATACGCTTCTCGGGGGTGCTCGCGGTGGTGACGACCGGGCTTTACCTGGGACGGCGAGGAACCAACGCCATTACCTCCGGGACGCGGCTGCAGGGTTACGCGGTCTGGGAGCTAATGACTTTCCTGTTAAACGGCCTGATCTTTATCCTCATCGGGCTTCAACTGCGTACGATCGTGGAGAGGCTCTCGGAGTCTGAATACTCTTACCTGGAGCTCGCTCTCTATGCCGGCCTGATCAGCTTGACCGTAGTCTTCGTGCGCTTCTTGTGGGTCTTCCCGGCGACCTATCTTCCCCGCCTCTTGAGCCGCCGGCTGCGCGAGCGAGACCCATCGCCCCCCTGGCAGGTCGTCTCGGTCATCTCTTGGACCGGGATGCGCGGCGTAATCTCTCTAGCCGCCGCCCTCGCCCTGCCGTTGACGACGGACACCGGGGTTCCGTTCCCGGGGCGGGACCTCATCCTCTTTCTAACCTTCTGCGTGATCCTGGTGACGCTCGTCGTACAGGGGCTCACCCTACCGGTCCTGATCCGGGCTCTCGGTATCGAGGACGACCAGAGCGGGGAGAGAGAGGAGATAAAAGGGAGGATCGAGGTGGCGCAGACGGCGCTGGAGCGGCTGGAGGAGCTTGCTGAGGAGGAGTGGGTGCGCGAAGACACGGCGGAGAGGTTGCGCGGACTCTACAACTACCGCCGCAATCGCTTCGCCACTCGCTTCGGGGACGACGTAGACGGGCTGGAAGAGCGCTCCTCCGCCTACCAGCGCCTGCTGATGGAGCTGCTATATGCACAACGCCAGACCCTCATCCGGCTACGCGACGAGGGCAGAATCGGGGACGAGGCGATGCACCGCATAGAACGCGACCTCGACCTCGAAGAGTCGCGGCTGGAGAATTGAAGCCGACCCGGCGAGATGCCGGCGTCGAGCTGCCGCACCAGGCCCGTCCCAACAACGGGAAGACAACACTGTGTTGGAGAACGTAATGCGAGACGAGCTAAAGATGAGGTAGGGGCCCGATGATCATGGACATCCGTTCCGACATAGTAAGAGTAATGAGCATCCGCTAAGCTGAACGCGCCACCGGCTCGCCCGATAAGCGGAGACGCGATTGGGCCGGGTTATGGCAAAGAGCCTTATCAGACCAAAGAACAAAAGGAGTCGCATGCGCGCCGTACTCGTCGATAAAGCAGCCCCGGCTAACCTTTCCCTCGGCGAGACGGAGGAGCCCGCTACCGCGCCATCGGAGGCGTTGGTTCGAGTCTCGGCGATATCCCTGAACCGCGGAGAGGTGAACCGTGCCCAGATAGCCGAGCCCGGCTCCAACCCAGGCTGGGACCTCGCAGGAACGATCGAACGGCCCGCTGATGACGGAACAGGACCGCAGACCGGCGCCCGGGTCGTCGGCTTCCTCCCCTCTGGAGCCTGGGCCGAGCTCGCCGCCGTGCCGACGAACTCTCTAGCAGAGCTTCCGGGGAACGTCTCTTTCGAGCAGGCGGCGACGCTGCCGATCGCAGGCCTGACCGCACTCTACGCCCTTGAGAAAGGCGGTTGTCTGCTCGACCGCTACATACTCGTGACCGGAGCTTCGGGATGAGCGGGACAGTTCGCGGTTCAGCTCGCGCGTCTCTCCGGCGCCCGCGTCGTGGCGCTCGTACGCCGTGAGGAACACGAGGAGCTGGTGCGCGAAGCCGGGGCTCACGAGGTTGCTACGGGCGAAGATGCCGGAAACTCCAAAGCCTTCGGCCCGTATGACCTTATCCTCGAATCAGTCGGCGGAAAGGTGTTGGGTAGTACTCTTGAGATGCTCGCGCCGGACGGCCTCTGCGTCAGTTTTGGAGCCTCGGGAGAGGCGGAGACTACGTTCGACGTGCGTAGCTTCTTCCTTACGGGAGGGGCGCGTCTGTACGGCTTCATCATCTTCCATGAAGTACTCGTCCATCCAGCCTCCGACGGGCTCGCGCGTCTTTTGACGCTGGTCGGAGAAGAGCGGCTCAAGCCGCATATAAGCGTCCAAGCCCCCTGGGAGGAGATTGGAGACGTGGCGCGTCAGCTCCTCGATCGAGGCTATACAGGCAAGGCGGTGCTGAAGGTCGGAGGTTAGAGAGCGGCGGAACTACAAGGGATCCTGGTGTCTTCAGGCTGCTCGCCACGGAGCGCGAGGCGGACATCCCGACAGCGGAGAAGCCATCCGTGAGTGCGACTTCGCAGGCTCAACAATCAGGAGGCGCGTCTGTAGTACGCCTCTCCTCCTAGCTCATCACTGTGCTAATCTACGACCGGGTTCGGTTGCTAGAGGAGGAGAGGGGTCCGAGCGATGAATGGTATTAGAGGCAAGATCGCCATACTCTTACTTATGGTACTGCTTCTCAGCTTGAGCGTGGCCATCAGCGGGTGCACCTCCCAGGGTCCCAAGGAGCAGGAGCGCCCCGCTGAGAACCAGAGTCCCCCTGAGGAGGACAGCACGGAGCAGGACAAGCTCTAACCGGAGACCGTTTAGCCCGAGGATTAGCGGGCGCTATTGCGGATTATCTCGTGAGTCTCCTCGAGGCCGTGCCAGCCCCTCGCCTCGGCCTCCTCATCGCCTTCGAGCCGCTTGAAGGCGACGAAGAACTGCTCGATCTCGCGCAGGTTCTGCTCGGGCATGTCCTCTAAACTCTCGATGTCATCGAAACGCGGGTCGCTGTCGGGGACGCCGAAGATGGTGTACTCGACCTCTCCGCCTTCAGCCATCTCCAGAGCCCCGAGGACGCGAGCCTTGACCACGCAGCCGGAGAATACAGGATCGTAGGCCGCGACCATGGCGTCCAAAGGTTCGCCGTCCGCGCTCTCGGTCGAAGGTATGAAGCCGTAGTCTCCCGGATAACGGATGTTCCCCGGGAGAACCCGGTCCAGCATAATCACACCAAGCTCCGGCTCGTACTCGTACTTGTTGCGGCTTCCCACCGGCACCTCGACTACTACGTTCACTACTCTAGGGGCGTCCTCGCCTCTGGGCAGAGCTTCTAGGTCTATGTTGATCTCGTTCATCTTCGAATCCTCCTGAAAGTATGCTCCTGGGGCTCTCCCCCTACCACGGCATAGCTTGCACGCCGTTAAGCTACCCTCGCCAGCTTCGCGAGAAACTTGGATTTAACCTTGTAACTATTGCCACCGGCTAACTCGTCAGCTAGAGTTGCGCGCTAGGAATTGAATGAGCGGTAACAAACCTCGGGAAGGAAGAGAAGTCTAAAGCTCTATGTCTTCAGAAGGTATTAGAAAAGATAAGAAAGGTATCTCTGGCCAGGGGACCGGTAGCTCCAGCGGGGCTTTTATGATGCTCCTGTTCTCGGCGACGATCTTTATCAGCGCAGCCCTGTTGTTTATGGTCGAGACGATGTTCGCCAAGTTCGTTTTGCCTTCGTTCGGCGGCACGCCCGCGGTTTGGACGGGCTCGATGATGTTCTTTCAGGCAGCCCTTCTCGTAGGCTATCTCTACGTGCACGCTACTACTACCTGGCTCGGTGCCAGACGCCAAGCGGTCTTGCATCTAGTGGTAGTCCTACTCCCGATCCTCGTGCTTCCTCTGGCCGTTCCGGGTGCGGAGTGGGCGCCCGGAGCGCAGGAGAACCCGATCTTCTTGCTGCTTGGGCTTCTGTTGGTGTCGGTAGGGCTCCCGTTCTTCGCGATCTCTACGACCAACCCCCTGATACAGCGCTGGCTCGCCGACACCGACCACCCTTCAGCAAAAGACCCCTACTTCCTCTACAGGGCGAGCAACTTAGGCAGCATCATAGGACTTTTGGGCTACCCGCTCTTAGTCGAGCGAGTGCTAACCCTCCAGAATCAGGGTCTCATATGGTCGGTAAGCTACGGGCTAATGGTAGTCCTGGTCCTAGCCTCGGCGGTGATGCTGTGGCGCTCCAACCCCGCTCCAGCACACGAAGAAGAGGAGGAGGAAGAGGCAGAAGAGCCTTTAGCGGGAGACCCTGTAAGCGGCGGCGGTTCCCCTCAGAGCATAGTAGACCCTTCACTAGCGACGACCACCACGTCTGGTGCTTCTGGGCTCAGCATGTGGAGGAGGCTACGGTGGGTAGGGCTGACGTTCGTTCCTTCGAGCCTGATGCTAGGCGTTACCTCCTTCGCGACTACCGACATAACGCCGATCCCGCTGCTGTGGGTAATACCGCTCTCTTTGTACCTCTTCTCTTTCGTCATCGTCTTCTCGCCGAGCCAGAGAATGCCCGACTTGATCCACAAGGTCATGGTAGCGGTGTTGCCGGCGATGGTGACCCTACTCGTCATAGACACGCTCGCTGGGTTAAGCGCGCCCTACTGGATGAGGCTGGCGTTGCACATCTTGGGGTTCTTCGTAGTAGCGATGGTGCTGCACGGGGAGGTAGCGCGAGACAGGCCGCCAGCAAGACACCTAACAGAGTTCTACCTGTGGGTGGCGGTAGGAGGAGTGCTAGGCGGGATCTTCAACGCCGTCATAGCGCCGATAGCCTTCGATACGGTAGTAGAGTACCCGCTGGCGATAATCCTCGCCTGCCTGTTCCTGCCCGGGCTAGTCCTCTCAAACCTCCTGGGTAGGTCCCGGAGCAGGGACGGCGGGCGCGCCACCGAGAGAAGCTCGGAAGGCGAGCAGACTTCAGAAAGAAGCGGCCCGCGCCGCTTCTTCAGCCTACGCTTCTTGCTGGACCTGGCGCTGCCTCTGGCGCTGGGGGCGACGATAATGGGGGTAGGTTGGCTCGTCGATCGTGGGTATTTCGACTCTGTCAACCAGGCTGCCAACTCCCTACTGAACACTGACTATCTGGATAGAGCTGCATTCTGGGACATATTCATTGGCTTGGCCGCTGGGCTGACGTGCATGTGGTTCGCGTACGTCTCTGCGCGCTCTATCCGTTTTGGTCTGGGCATCGCGGCGGTCATAGTCGCCGTAACCTTCGCAAACGGTGCAACGGCGCTCTACGAAGACCGGAGCTTCTTCGGAGTCTACAAAATTACAGGCCAACAGGGAACCGAAGGTGCCTACCACGCTCTCGTCGTCGGTGATACGAACCATGGTGCCCAGTTCCTTGGACCTCAGCCTCCCCGGCCGATCGCCTATCACGATCCTACGAGTCCGATCGGGCAACTCTTCAACACCCTCCCGAACGAAGCTACGTCGGAACCAGTCGCCGTACTGGGTCTCGGTACGGGGGCGATGTTCTGCTACAGCAAGCCTGACCAGCAGTGGGACTTCTACGAGATAGACCCCGCCGTTGAGGAGGTCGCGCGCGATGAGCAGCTCTTTACGTACCTTAGAGATTGCCCCGGTCAGGCTGACGTGGTCCTGGGCGACGCCCGCCTGCGGCTGGCCGAGGCTCCAGACGAGGAGTACGGAATGATCGTCGGTGACGCCTTTAGCTCGGACGCTATACCTGTACACCTCATAACGCGCGAGGCCATGGACCTTTACCTCTCTAAATTAAGAAGCGACGGGACGATAGTTACACACATATCCAATCGACACCTACAGCTAGAACCCGTGGTTGGGGATCTAGCACGGGACGCTGGGCTCGTCTGCTACAGTCAGTTTGATAGTGACACGGAGAGCGTGCTCTTCAAGCAGGCCTCTCAATGGGTAGTGATGGGCCGGGAGGAAGACGACCTCGGCAACATAACCTACGACTCGCGATGGAGTCCCTGTGAGACCAGTCCTGAGACGGACAAGGTCTGGACAGACGACTTCTCGAATCTCTTGAGTACCTTGAAGTGGTGATAAACAGAGGAGACAGAGGCTACCGCGCCGGATCTTAGAAAGCGCGAACTCCTGGCACAACGCCCACAAGAAGCTGTTCTGGTGTACCGTGCGGCAAGGGCGGGTCTATCGCCTTCTCCTGAGTCCTCGTGCATGGGCTCATCCGACAGGCCTGGACTAACTACCACTGCTAGGGGCGCCCCCGTCGTCGTCCGTCGTCTACCAGTTGGCGCAAGCTCTAAATTCAGGTCCTGAACGGAGCGCTTAGGCGGAGTAGAGAGGTGATCGCCGCTGGCCGGACGTTGATCGCCGTCGCGCGGTAATCAACGCCGGAAGCTACAACTCTATAGTTGGTCGGCGTCGCGCCACCTTCGCTTCCTCTCTAGACCATGGCCCGGAAAGGGCACCGTTACTTAGATGCCTATGAACGGCCTGGTAAGTAGACGTTTTGCTCTGCCGACCACAGCAGCACAAAGATCGCCAGCGCAAAGGTAACGTTTTGAGCAGCCGTGGGCGGATCTCCTAGTACGACGGCGCCAAACTTGAGCGCCAGCATGGAGCCCGGCGAGCGTAAGAGTAGCTACGTTGAACAAGCCCAGCACTAGAAGCGTGCCGATCACCACCTCCGCAAACGGCAATGCGTAGGCGAACAGCTCCACGAACGGCGATGGAAGGAAGGAGCCTGCAAACCGCTCTACCATACCTCCCGTAAAACCGCCAACACCTCCCAGCAGCTTACCGACTCCAAAGAACAGGAACATTATGCCTACGGTCACCCTCAGCAGCGCGTAGGCGATCTCACGGTGGTGAGACATAGAAACAACTCCTTTCATTCGATACACGACAGCGCAATACTCTGGTCTCGTCCGGCTCTTACTGACGCTTACCAGGAGGGCCGTCGCGTACATGATGGCTACGCCGGCGGTGAGCCTTCCCAGCTTTGGGGCGGAGAGGACCGGGGTCTTATTCTCTGCGGAGTCCTTCAGGAGGAGCCGCGTTACCTGGTAGATCACCTGCAGGATTGCCCCGGCCCCTATGGACAGGAAGATGGTCGCGGCGAGATTCGAGTAGGCGAAGCCTCCGATCCAGGTCCCCAGGATCGGAGGCCCCCCCTCCGAGGAGCACCAGTCCCGCGAAGTGAGCGAGTTTCGGTTTCTCCTTCAAGACGGACGCTGCTGTGCCGACGCCCTCAGTGATGTTGCGCAGGGTGAATCCGAGCACCAGGAAGGTCCCCAGAGCCGCCTCCCTGAGGCGAACGCCGCTCCGAGGGCCAGCCTCTTCCCAAGGTTGTGCAACCCTATCCCCAGGGATATCCGGTAAGAGGTCCCGAGCCGGCTCGCCTCGCCACGCCTGCTCCGGAACAGTCGCTGACACTCCAGTCAGGCAAAGCCGAAGAGCAATAGCCGGATCGAAGGATTGCCGAAGGCCCTGATAGTTACCTAGCGGCTGCATTGCTTTCTGCGACTCGATGAGCGGTAGCTTGCCCCTCCTTGGTGAGCACGACCACTCCTACTCCAGACCTGCTTATGAGACCGGCACGCGAGGCACCCCGAAGAGCTTTGGAGAGGTCATCGCCGGCCCAACCGAGGTGGTTGGCGAGTTCTTCTTCGGTGGTGCGATCGCCCAGTCCCGCGAGCTTAGCCAGCAAGAGACCACGGGCAAAGGAGCGCCGGTTTCTGCGCTGGCGGCGGAGGGTTGCGATTAGACCACGGGAGGGCGAGAAGAGGAGTGCAAGCATAAAGATCCCGCCGGCCACTACAGCCATCATCCCGGCTATCGCCACGTCGAGCACGGCGGCCAAATAGTAGCCTGCGACGGCGGAGCCGGCACCCAAGAGCACGGCGAGGGCCATCATGCGCGAGAGGTGTTCGGTCAGCAGGTATGCCGTCGCCGGCGGTACGATCAGGAACGCGACGACGACTATGGCCCCAACGGAGTCGAACGCGCCGACGGTCGCCACGGAGACCGCCCCCATGAGCAGGTAGTGAACGAGTACTGGGGAGAGACCGACGGCGGCAGCGAGACCGGGGTCGAAGGTAGCTATCTTCAACTCCTTGTAGAGCAGCAGTATCATCCCCACGGTCAGCGTGGTCACGAGCCCCATAGCCCACAGGGAGCGCGGCCCAAGATCCACTCCCCCCACGATCAGCGCGTTGAGCGGGGCGAAGGCTATCTCACCGTAGAGCACGTGGTTGAGGTCCAGATGCACCTCCCTGGCGAACTTCGAGACCAGAAATACCCCGAGCGCGAACAGGGCCGTAAACACGATGCCTATAGAAGAATCCTCCTTGACCCTTCCCGTGTTACGTAGCGCCTCGACGAGCACCGCTGTAAGCAAGCCGAAGACTCCGGCCCCGATTAGTGAGGTGAGCGCGCCCAGGCTCTCCGAGATAAAGAAGGCTATGACGATGCCGGGCAGGACCGCGTGGCTTATGGCATCACCCATCATGGACATCTGCCTCAGCACGAGCAGCGTGCCCAGGAGCGCGCAAGGAATCGCCACCAGGACGGCGGTCAGTACGATGATGAGGTCCGCGCTCATCCCGCGCCTCCTCCGTGCGGCATGGAAGGGCCACTGTTCCTGAGGGCCTCACGGCGGTTTCGGCGGCTCCCGATCCAGCCCCACAGGAAGCCCTGGCTCCGGCCTAAAAAGAGGGAGAGGACCAGGAGCGCGGTCGCGCACAGCACGATCAGGGGGCCGGTTGGCAGGTTCGCCCCCGTCGCGCTGATGAGCGCCCCGGAGACCCCGCTCAGAGCTCCGAAGAGGCCGGAGATCACGAGCATCATCCCCAGCCCGTCCGTCCACTGTCTGGCAGCGGCGGCCGGGATGATCAGCATGGCCGCCATGAGGACGACGCCAACCGCCTGTATGCCTATGATTACCGCCACCACGATGAGCATAGTTAGGAGCACGTTCAGTCTCCCGACCGGAAACCCCAGACTAGCGGCGAACGCCGGATCGAAGGAGAGGAGCTTGAACTCCTTGAAGAGCAGGGCCACGACGAGGAGCGCCAGAGCCGCCAGGATGCCCATCGTAACCACGTCCTCCCGGACGATTGTCGCCGCCTGGCCGAAGATGAAGCGGTCGAGCCCGCTTTGGCTGCCGCTGCCGGACCCTCCGATGTAGGTGATTAAAACGGCCCCAGCCCCGAAAAAGACCGAGAGCACGATTCCAAGGGCGGCGTCTTGCTTGATGCGCGTCCGGCTTACTATCGTGAGGATGAGGAGCGCACCTAGCCCCGCCGAGAGCGCCGCGCCAGTCAGCAGGACCAAGGGCGCCTTCGTCCCGGAGAGCATGAACGCCACGCACACTCCGGGGAGCGTCGCGTGCGCCAGTGCATCCCCAAAGAGCCCCTGTCGCCGGAGTATGGCGAAGGAGCCCAAGGCACCCCCCACCACGCCGAGAATGGCCGCACCCAGGGCCACGTTGCGTATCGTGTAGTCGAAGAAGAGATCTCTCAGCAGGTCGATCATCTGACGGACCTCACTCGGCCCCTGCAAGGTACTTCACGCCGCCACCGTAGGCAGCCGCCACGTTCTCCGGGGTGAACGCCTCCTCCACCGGACCTTCGGCCACTAGGCTCTTGTTGAGGAGCACGACCCGGTCGAAGTAGTCGCTTACGGTCCCGAGGTCGTGGTGCACAACGACCACGGTGCTGCCGGTGGCCTTGAGCTCGCGTAGAAGGGCAACGATTGCCTGCTCGGTCTTGTAGTCCACCCCGGCGAAGGGCTCGTCGGTGAGGTAGAGCCGGGCGTCCTGGGCCAGGGCTCGGGCCAGAAAGACCCGCTGCTGCTGGCCGCCCGAGAGTTGGCTGATCTGACGGTCGGCAAAGTCCACCATGCCCACCTTCTCCAGACACTGCATAGCTGTCTCGCGCTCCTTACGGCCCGGTCTGCGGAACCACCCAAGCCTACCGTAGAGGCCCATCTGCACCACGTCGAGCGCGTTCGTCGGAAAGTCCCAGTCCACGCTGCCCCTCTGCGGGACGTACCCCACCCACTGCCGGGCCTTTGAGAACGGCCTCCCATAAACGGTCGCCCTCCCGGCCGCTGGCTTCATCAAGTCCATGATGATCTTTAGCAGCGTGGTCTTGCCCGCGCCATTCGGTCCTACTATGGCGA
>CADCVD010000165.1 GCA_902806055.1 uncultured Rubrobacteraceae bacterium | reverse complement strand
ACCATGCCTCCCGATCGCCAACTCGGGTAGAGTTTCCGATGATGTACTGACGCTGCTCATTACCACCCTCCTATGATGGTCGCCTCGTGAGCTTCAGAGATAAGTAGTTCTAGGTGGGCTTCAGCCCGCTCCCCGTCCTCCTCAAAGAACTTCTCAGAGATGCCGTTGGCTGGATCGGCCATGACCATCCAGACCTCGTCCACACCGTAGCCGGCTCGGAACATCGCCGTACAGACCGCTGCGCCGGCCTCTGAGCGGTGGGGGTACTCCCCGCGGTTGCCGTTCCGGACTAGGTCCAGCACGCTGCTAGGCAGACGCGACAGTTCGGGCCACAGTCCCAGGTCTTCTAGAGACCGGCCCACGCTACGACTTCCTCTTTTCGGGCATGGTTTCTACGGTGCGCCCCTGCTCGGCTGCTTCTTCGCCATCGCCGGCTTCGGCAGTTTTCTTCTGCTCAGGGCGTTGGAAGAGGACCTAACGGTAGACAGCCGCGATGGCGGCGAGCTCCCCCTCAGGGGTGGCATCTTCCCGAGGGGCATAAGAGACGCGTAGGCTACCCGTCGCGCCCCTCTGCGGATCGTTGGCTCTGGCGCCTTTAGCGTCCATCTTCATGAGACGGATACTCACATTGCTGGAATTAGATTTAGGTTATCTTAGCGGTCCGGCGCGGAAACGTTTTGGCTGGGCGGCGACAAGTCTAGGTCTTGGTGACGCTTTACGTCGTCGACAGTGTACTTTTCCTTGCGCGCGAACTCCTCGTGCTTCGGCTGGACCCAATACCTGCCTTTCTCGTCTAAGAGGCGCTGCTCCTTAAGCTCACGGTGGATCACTTCGCGGGAGAGGCCCTCCTTAGTAAGCCTTTTGACGGTCAGGGCGATAGGCATCTCGGAGGGGAAAACCCCACCAGACTTGGTCCCTGGTCCTACCTCGCCGCCGCGTACCGTCACGGCGAGCTTCGCAGCTGATTTTTTGAGCTCGGTCACCACGCCGTCTTGTCTAGCGCCTTCTTTCCCCTTCCTTTTGTGCAACTCCGCTAGGTTTACGGAAGCTGGATCATCGTGAAGCACGCTAACGAGGTGGTCCACCTTCTCGTTCATCAGCGCGTGCAGGGCGATCAGGAGGGTAAGGCCTTCCCACGGTGCCGGACCTGCGCCACGGTGAACGTAGGGGGATATAGGGACGCGAAACGTCTCTTGGGCCGCGTCCTCATCGAAATCCTCGCAAACCTGCTTCCATCCCTCCTCGGTGTACTCGTCCCGGCGATACTCCTCCCAATCGTCTCCCACCCACGAGGACGACACGTAGAGCTTCCCTTGCCGGTGCTCTCTCAGTTTGGGGCTCTGGTTAAGATAGAAGGTCAGTAGATCGAGGTCGGCGCGGAAGAGCCGCTCGGCTCGCTTGGCAGCGGCAAGCCTTTCTATGTCCCCGAAGTCTTGGGCCCTACGCCGCTGCTGACCTGCGTCGGGGTCCACCAATAAATTCGACAGTCCCCAGTTTTTCAGCTGTATGTGCATTGCCTGGGGCGAACCGAAGCCTAGCTCCATGGCTATCTCGTTTTCCGATAGGGTGCCTTGCAAGCGAAGCTCGCAAAATCGTTTAATCCTTTGGTAGGCTGCTCTTCTCTGTGGCTCTGACAGGCTACTCATGATTGTCGAGGCGAGGATTTAGGCTCCGCCGGAGCACCCCGCGCCGCGCCTCTTTCCTCTAAGGTCTCGCCAATTCTAGCCGGTAAGTGCAACTCTTCTCTATCACGCCGCGAAGGCATGCTCAAGCGGCTGGCTTCTGAACATGCATTCAGTCCCGAGCCGTGAAATAGGAGGGAGATAGAGGCATTAGGACCGCTAAATTGTTCGCTTAGTTGTGCATTTTGGTAGGGTGCTCTCTGATTCTCGAAAGGCCCGATGCGGCTCAGGGTACCGACGCGCTACAACTAGGATCAAGGAGAGATCGTGAGAGAAGGCGACGGCAGGCGGATCTCGCTCAAAAAGGGGGAACTCCTCGTAAAGATCGGGCTAGTTATCCTTGTCCTCGCCCTGGCGGGTTGCGGCCTCGTCGAACTCGAGAGCTCTAAGGGGAACGCGGGTGGTTCAGGTGCAAGCCAGGAGAGTAACTCGGCTGAGACGTCGGAAGCCCTCCAAGAACTGGAGGTCGCGCAGCCGGGACCAATGTCCGGCTACTCGCGTGAGAGCTTCGAACACTGGAGCCGCGCTAACGACTTCGGCTGGGCAGCCCCCCAAGACTCCTGCGACGCTCGTGAAGCTGCCCTCATCCGCGACGGCGAGGACGTCCAGACAGGCGAGGGCTGCAAGGTGACCTCGGGGAGCTGGTACGATCCGTACACGACCCAGACCTTTACTGACCCCCAAGACATTGACATAGACCACGTCGTGCCGCTCGCCAACGCCTGGAGAAGCGGAGCCTCGTCCTGGAGCGACGAGCAGCGCGAACGCTATGCCAACGACCCAGACGTCCTGCTCAGCGTCGAGGACAATGCCAATCAGCAGAAAGGGGACAAGGGTCCTGAGGCCTGGAAGCCTCCCAACGAGGACGAGTATTGCAACTACGCCCAGCGTTGGATCTCCATAAAGTCCAAGTACGATCTTAGCGTCAACGAGCAGGAGAAGGCGGCATTAGAGCAGATGCTGGGTACTTGCGCGTGAGGAAGCCGGATTTGGGCACACGTGAGGTACGCCGGGACCAACGAGTGGTACACCGTGGAGGGAGGACCGATCGAGCTAGGCGATGGCGGAGCCTTGTTCTCGTCAAAGCTCCACGAGCTCCACGAGCTGCACGAGCGCGTCGTTATACACTTGACCACGCCGGGGATGGTTGTAGAAGGGAACGAGGAAGCTACCTCTTTGCGGAGATTCTCCCCGATAGCGAGCAGGTAGTACACCCGTCTCGCACCTTCCGCTTCAGATTTGCACCAGCTCTATCGTAGCAGTCCCGTTCTCTATCCGACCCCGGAAGACCAGCTCGAATGGCTGGGGGTTTCGGTACTCAGGTATCCATCCGCGTCTCGTCCCAGTCCTCCTGCCTGCCAGTGCGTGCTTCGGTCCCCTTCGAGCCCTCGTCCCTTACTCCGCGCAAGAAAGCGTTGTAGGTCTCGGTCCCTTTCGGATCGCCGGAGAGGTAGACATTCGCAACCTCATAGGCGTCCAGCACGTCCAGAAAGCCTCCGATGTGGTCGGCGTCGAGGTTGCTGACGAAGATGCCGTTCAGGGTTTCAACACCCCGGCTCCTCAGAAAGTCCACCACGTTCGGCCCCTCCTAAGGCTTACCCGCGTCTACGAGATAGCTCTGACAGCCGGACTGCACTAGTACCACGTCCCCCTGCCCCACGTCTATAAAGCTTACGACTAGTGAGCCTTCGGCGGGCGGCTGGGCGGTGCTGGGTTGAGGGAGCGCGCTGCAACCGGGCGCGCACAGGAGCAGAGTGAAGAGCAGTACCAGTAAGGCCCGGCACGGGGCCTGTCCCACGGGCACTTCCTTATTCGCGGCCCTCGGCGGGAGTGAGACGGTCTATCCACTCGTCGGCCTCGGCGCGGGTAAGTTCGCCCAAAGACTTGCCGATACGGCTCTCTAGCCGGGCGACCCCGTTCTCGCCCCGAAGCTCCTCGGCGAGGGTCCTTAAGAGGTCGATCTGACTCTTCCGCGCCTTCTGGGATCCCCCCCTGCCCCCACGCTTCGGAGTCTCTTGCGGAGCGTCCTCCGCGTTTTCGGGATCGGCGCCAGCCCGACCATTGCTAGGGGCGGGGTCGCTATCCGGCACGGTTCTCCGCGGGACACTCTGGAGGTTACGCGGTGGCGGATAGCCGGTTGGCGTAGACACGTTCTCATCGCCGTCGGAGAGCTCTTCGAGGGCGGTTGCGCCGACGTTCACCGCGTCCCTCAAGGCCCTGGCCTTCGCACGCGTCTCGGCCATGCGGATGATATGCGGAACGATGTTGCGGCCCACGTTCTCCGGCGAGGCATCGCCAATGCCTGAGAACGTACGACCATCCTCCATCTCCACGGTCGCCTTGACCACGGCCACGTTGCCGTTCTCGGCCGTTGGCACCTGGACAAGCTCGGTGTCTATGCCGCGCAGGCCCCGGTTATGGGCCTCGTCCAGAAGCCCCGCGAACAGCACATATTGCTTTCCCTGGCGCATTATGAGGAACTCATCACGCACGGTCTGTTAGCGTCCCTCCTTGGCGGCGGTCTCCCGGTAGTCTTCTCCCTCCAGGTCGATCCACTCGCACATCGCGATGATACGGCTGGCCGTCCTCTCTCCAAGCTGCGTGGCGAGGTCTTTAGGCCCTATGTTCGAGGTGAAGATCGTCGGCAGAGCCTCGCGGTAGCGATGGTTGACTATAACGAAGATCCGCTCGCGCACCCACTCGGTCGGTCGCTCGCTTCCGAGGTCGTCAAGGACCAGAAATTCCGCATTCTGGACGGCGTCCATCCACTCGTCGAGGTTGCGGCCCGGCTTATTGTAGGTCTCGCGCAGGTTATCTAGAAGCTCCGGCACAGTTACTAAAAGTGAAGGAACCCTCTTCTTTCGAACGAGTTCGTTTAGGATCGCAACCGCTAGATGCGTCTTCCCGGTCCCTACGTCCCCGCAGAGGTAGAGACCCTTGCCCGCCTCCCTATTCTCGTCCCAGCGCGCGAGGTATTCTTCGACCCTCTCCACGGCCTTGGCCGCCCCTTGGCTCACATAGGGCTTAAAGTTGGCGAAGGTATAGCGCCTGAAACGCCTGCTAAGACCACTCTTCTCCATAAGGGTCTCAACACGAGCGTCGCGACGCGCGAGTTCCCACTCCCGACGCTCGTTCTTCTGCTCGCACTCGGGGGTGCAGGGGTGATAGTACCACTCGCCGGTCCTTCCGTACTTGCGTTGCAGGGCGGGCGGGAACTCAAAGAACTCCGCCTCCAACTCCCGGCCGCAATGAGGGCAGATCTGATCGTCAAGCCGTAGTGCAGGGCCAGAAGACCTTTTACTCGCCGAAGAGCCACTCATAGCCCTCCCGGCGTCTGGCAGCAGATCCCCGATACGCTCCATCCTTCACCCCCCCTCCCGCGTTCGATTCCCCGACCTTCAACGCTCCGCCGCGTACGGCCCCGCTCTCTTCTACGAGCCGCAGCTTTCGGTCCTTCTCGAAGCGCTCGACGTCGGCTACGGTCTTTACGCCGCGCTCGACCCACCGCTCCAGGATGCTCCTGACGTACCCTACCTTGCGGGCGTCCCGCTCGCTGGCGATCTTCAACGCCTCCAGTACTACCGCCGGCTCGAGCCCGTCCCGCCCGCAATAGCCGTTGAGGAACTCTAAGATATGCGGCGCCGGGAGCGAACCCATAAACCTAAAGTAATCGTCCGGCGAGACCCCCTCCGGCTCCGCTCGCACCACCTCTATCTCCCGCACCGGTGCGGGAGGGCGTGCAGGCTTGATCGCTTCTACTTTCCTCCAGGCTACGGGCGGGCGCTCCAGGACTTCGAGCCAGTCGTCGCGCTCCACCACGAAACCGTGCTCCATCAGGGTATTCAAAGAGTCCTCGACGCTCTCTGGAGTAGACCGCAGCAACTCGCAAAGCTCCTCTAGATCGACGCTGTCTTGCCCGACTTCCGGGAGTATGCGCAGGAGTTCGTAGAGAGCTACCGCCTCGGCGCCAAGGTGAGGCATCCAGCGGACGTAGAGGCGCGCCTTCGAACCTCGCGTCCCGCCATTCTCTTTTGGGGGTGTAAGCCGCACCTGCTCCAACATGCGGCCAGTATAGCGGTAGCGGACCGGGCTCTCTACACCGAATCAGATCGTAGTCTCTTGGAGGAGATTGCCGCTAACCCCCTGCTCAGCATTCCACAGTCTACTCCTGGGAGGCCGGCTCCTCCTCCGGGAGACCGCGATCGTAATCCTCGAAGCCGAGGATAACGCCCTAGCTAGCGGCGAGGCCGAAGAAGATGATGACTATCGAGAGGATTACTGTGGTTACGGCGAGTCGGCGCGTACCCATAAAGTATCCTAGTATGCCGAATACCATGCCGATGGCTCCCGCCGAGACGTTCGAGGCGGAGGCCGCTCCCCCCACGAACACTTCAAGGATCCCGCCAGCGGCGAAGAGCAGGCCAAGGACGCATAAGATCAACCCTAGAAAGACCTCACGGACCTAACACGGCTTTCGTCTTCGCCCGGGTCCTTCGGTCTATCCTTCGAAGAGTTGTTCTCGCTCAAATGAATGCTCCTCATGGGGGACTCACTTGGAGATAAGCGTATACCCACGGCGCGCCTGTATAATCCCCGGTCTGTGAGGTCTATTCTATTCGAGCGCGCACTACCGGGAGCGAGCGAGGTCTATGGGCCGGGCGGAGAGCCGCGTCCCATCTACGCTCCTATCTTGGAGGAGCTTGAGAAGACCGGCCCTGAGCGTTGGGAGGAGAACCTGCGCCGGGCGCACGGTCTTCTGCTGGACGAGCAGCGCGCCTTCGGTATCCGGGAGGGCGATAAGACCCACCCGACCGACTGGTTCCCGCGCGTCGTTCCCGCTGCCGAATGGGAGCGCCTGGAGCGCGGCCTCATCCAGAGGATGCGGGCGGTTAATGAGTTTCTGCGCAGGCTGGAGGCAGGCAACCAGGAGATCGTCCCGGAAGAGGTCATGGAGACGAGCATCCTCTACGATCCGGACCTCCCGAACCGCTTCGGTCCGGTGCCGGTCCGGCAGATCGCCTTCGACATCGTAGCGGTCGAGAGCGAAAGGAGCGGTCAGACCGGGGGCTGGGAGTACGTGATCCTCGAAGAGAACGCCAAGATGCCCGTAGGGCTCGCAGCCCTGACAAGGCGCCGGAGGATGAGCCGAGAGGTCTTTTTCCCCGACGCCTCCACGCGCCTTCCTGTCCGATCACTTGACGGCTGGCTCGGGCGGCTCGGAGCCTCTCTGCGGGCGGCGTCGCCCAAGGGTCAGGAGGCGACGCTGGCGGTAGTTTCAAGCGGGCCGGGCGACCAGTTCTACCTGGACCATAACATCTACGCCGAGGAGATGGAGGCCATCCTAGCGGAGACCAAAGACCTGGGATTCGATGGAGACGGCTACCTCGTATACAGGCCGACGGGGCGTAGGATCGACGTCGTCTACGAGAGGGTAGACGAGGACACGCTCTACGCGGAGTTGCCGGAGCTTTTGGACTGTCACGTGGGGGGCCGAGTACACGTCCTCTTCGCACCAAACTCGGAGGTAGTAGACGATAAGGGTGTTGAGGTCTTCATACCGGAGATGGTAAGAGCTTATCTCGGCGAAGAGCCAATCATACGGAACGCGAGGACATGGTCGCTGGCGGTACCGGAGGAGCGCAGGTACGTGATGGAGCACTTCGGAGAGCTCGTCGTCAAGAGCCGGGGAGGCTACGGCGGCAAGGAGGTCATGATCGGACCGGAGGAGACCAAAGAGTCGATCGAGAGGTTCCACAGAGTCGTAGAGAGCAACCCGGTCGAGTACATCGCTCAGGAGATGGTCGACTTTTCGACCCACGTTCTCTGTAGGGCCGACGTCGAGAGGGGCGGGTTCAGCCTCGTGGATTCTTATGCCGACTACCGCATGCTCGCGCTCGCCCCCGACCCTAAGGACCCGGGGGTAGTGGAGATCGTGCCCGGATCGCTCGCGCGCGTTGCCGCACCCGGCAGCCATTTGACCAACATCTCAAGCGGCGGCAAGATGAAGGATACCTGGGTCCTGGAACGGTAGTCGATATCAACGTCAGGAAAGGCTCACGCATGGCGAAACTCGACGGCAAGGTTGCGGTCATTACGGGTGCTTCGAGCGGCATCGGGGAGGCAACGGCGGAGACGCTGGCGGCGGAGGGGGCGGCGGTCGTGGTCGCGGCGCGCAGAGAGGACCGGCTAAACGACCTCGTCGGCAGGATAGAGGGTGACGGCGGCAGGGTGTTGCCGGTCGCCTGCGACGTGACCGACGAGGAGCAGGCTCACGCCCTGATCCAGGGTGCGAAGGACGAGCTTGGAAGCGTCGACATCCTGGTCAACAACGCCGGGGTGATGCAACTCTCGAAGATCGAGAAAGGGCTCTCCGACGAGTGGCGCACGATGTTCGATGTGAACGTCATGGGCCTTCTCTACGTCACCGACGCGGCCGTGCAGGTAATGAAGGAGCAGGGCTCAGGTCATTTGGTGAACATAAGCAGCGTAGCCGGACGCAAGACTCGACCGGGGGTTGGGGTCTACTCCGGGACGAAGTTCGCCGTCAACGCTATCTCCGAGGCGTTGCGTCAGGAGTTGATCGAAGACAATGTCCGGGTGACGATGATCGAGCCGGGGGCGGTCGAGACCGAGCTCCCCAACCACATCACCGACGAGGAAGCCAAAGAAGGCATAGACGCCCTCTACCAGCTCGACGATATCCTCCAGGCCGAGGACATAGCAAACGCTATCGCCTATTGTGTTACCCAGCCCCCGCGGGTGAGCATCAACGAGGTCCTTATCCGCCCCACACAGCAGGCTAATTAGTTTCCTCGCCGTTCCCCGGGCAGCGTATCTGGTGAACAGATGCGCTGCCTTCTAGTCCCTCCGTCGAGTCATCATGGTAGCGGGAGGGAACGCCTCGGACCAAAACCTCGTAGATACTTAATCTAAGAAGAGAAGCATCCTTTAGTGCACGCGTAGCCGCTCCTGCTAAACGAGGATGGGCCGTGGCTACGCATTATTTTTCGTACCCGACCCTCAGAAGAAAAGCCAAAGGGTACGAGGCCAACCTAACGGACGGAATCTGGTTAGCAGCGAGAGGCTGAGATGCTGCTTAGATCAGCGCCGAAACCTTAATATCGCGGCGAGACGAGAACCGGCTCCTCGGCAGCGCCACGCTCTCCTCTCTCTGCGTCAAGGAGCTCCCTGAGGGACTCGGTGGCGACCTCCAACTCCTTGCGGCCGGGCTCTGAGGTCGTGAAATACTTCTGCATGAAGTTGCCGATAGCGATGGACCATCTCGTCTTACCGAAGATGAACCAGGCCTCGCTTATAATGATGAACTGGAGTGCTGCGTAAGGAGCCCAGTCAATAAAAAGGTCGAGCAGGGCGGCGCCGATGATATAGATGAGGATGTTGGTACCACAACGAGGATGGATGCGGCTCATTCGCTGCGCGCCTTCGAGAGTCACTTCATCATACTTCTCGTAGGCGGCGACAGCCTTGTGCTCCGCGCCGTGGTAACGGCCGATGGAGGAGAATTTCATAAAGGCGAAGAAGAGAAGGAGTATGGGGAGGATCGGGAAGGCGGCGAAGAAGGCAAAGACCGCGCCCAAGGGGCCGCCTATAGAGTCCGTCCCGGACTCCATTAGTATTACGAAGAGGTAGAGGACGGCCATAACGCCGACAAAGGAGACTAGAGCCCAGACTGACCCGAGCATCTGCAACAGGACGCGACCCCAGAGGAAGATCGAACGCACGATCGGCCACTTAGAGATACGCTCTATTATGCCTTTGGGCTGCCAGAGGTTCGAGGGGTCTATCCAGATGTGGATCTTACCGTCCCGCAATTCGGCGGAGCTGCTGTAGGTGGGGCCGAAGAAATCCACCCCGCCCAGACGAGCCATCCCGCCAAACAGGATCCTCTCCTCCCGATCAACCTCTCTCGCCAAACCTCTCCTTAGTATGCATGGCTATCCGACTCCGCACCGAATAATAAACGATAGCGTGCTGAAGGGCGGACGATGACGCCTGAACTACGCGTGTCCAGGTAACGATGTGTAGTAATATCGCTCCAACACAGAACCGGGCGAGAGAGAGGCATCCTTTGGAAACCAGCTCGGGGCAGACGCAGCGGCGCAACGTCTATATCGGGATCGGGCTGGCCTTCGCGCTCTTTCTCGCGACTTACTTCATCTATCAGATCCGCGCGATAGTTCTGGTCTTGCTCCTGACGCTACTCTTCTCAATCCTGGTGAGCGGACCCGTAGACTACCTGGCCCGCAGGGGAGTAGGACGGGGCATCGGTACCGTTGTAGTCCTGGCGGTCCTCGGCACGGGGCTCGCCCTGATCGGCTCATCGCTGGGCTCAATCGTGGAGAGTCAGGTACGGGGGCTCGCGGAGCAGACACCGACCCTCATCTCGGACGTGCAAATCCAGCTTGAGCAGCTAGGAAACCGGCTAGGGTTAGAGACCGGATTCTTCCAACCGGACCCGCAGCAGATCCTCGACTCCGCACGGAACTTCTTCTCCGGCGGCACCTTCTCGACCTTCGTGAGCGTGGGCGCGAGCGTCGCCAACATTCTCTCCTTCGGCGTGGTTATCCTGATCGCGACGATCTACTCCGTCGCGCGTCCCTCGCCGCTGGTGAACGGGTTCGTGGCGCTCTTCCCGGCGGGCAACAGGCCTCGGGTGCGGGAGATCCTGTTCGAGATGTACAAGTCGGTTCAGAGGTGGTTCCTGGGCCAGCTCGTCTCCATGACTATCATCGGTCTGCTCTTCACTATCGGCCTCTCTATAATCGGGGTGCCCTTCGCGCTCCTTTTAGGTCTCTTGAGCGGGCTTCTCGCCTTCGTGCCGTTTGTGGGGCCGCTGATCTCAGTAATCCCGCCGGTCCTTTTGGCCCTGGTGGACGACCCGATAAAAGCTTTGTGGGTCCTCGCCGCGTACGGCGTGGTGCAGTTCATCGAAGGAAACATCGTCCAGCCGGTGGTGATGAGCCGGGCGGTCTCCCTGCACCCGGCTGTGATCGTCTTCGCGATCCTGATAATGGGCACCCTCTTCGGGTTCGTAGGGGTATTCTTCGCTATCCCGCTGGTCGCCGCCCTGCACGTCCTGGTGAGCGAGCTGTGGATCAGACGGATGAACCACCTGGGCACCGACCCAAACCCGCCGAACGATGAACCGGAGGAGGAGGAGACGACTAGGCAGAAGGTCGGTCGGCTGCGACGAGTCGCAAAAGCCCTCTCTCGTCGCTCTTGAGCTCGCGCTCGGCGAGGAAACTCGTCGAGACCTCGCCCCGCCGGAACGCCTCATCTTCCAGGATCGCCAGGTGCAGCGGTTGCGTCGTCTCCAGACCAACCAGGGCGAACTCGTCCAGAGCCCGCGCCCCGCGTCTTATTGCCGCGTCCCTCGTCTTCGCGTGGACAATGAGCTTCGCGAGCAGCGAATCATAGTACGGGGTGACCTTGAAGCCGGCGTAGAGGTGCGAGTCCACTCGCACGCCAGGACCGCCGGGCGGGTTATAGAACTCCACGGGCCCGGTCTGGGGGAGAAAGCCTCGCCGGGAATCTTCGGCGTTGATCCTGAACTCCATCGCGTGCCCCTGCGACGAGACCTCCCCTGAAACCGAGAGCCCTTCCCCTGAGGCGACGCCTAGCTGCTCGGCGACGAGATCCAGCCCGGTGACCATCTCTGTGACCGGGTGCTCGACCTGCAATCGGGTGTTCATCTCGATAAAGTAGAACTCGCCCCCCGCGTACACGAACTCGACCGTCCCCGCCCCCTCATAGCCGAGGTGTGCAACGAGCGTAGCGGCAGCGGTTTTCATACCATCGCGGGCGTCCTCCGGGAGCCCTGGCGCTGGGGATTCCTCGACGAGCTTCTGGTATCGGCGCTGGATCGAGCAGTCTCTCTCGGGGAATGTCGCTGTGCCCCCGCGCCCATCCGCGAGGACCTGCACCTCTATGTGACGCAACTCCTGAAGATAGCGCTCGACGTAGACTGAGCCGTCGCCGAAAGCCGCCCCCGCCTCCCGGCTAGCCGAGGAGTAGGCGGATTCGATCTCATCCCTGGAGTGGACCACCCGCATACCCTTGCCGCCGCCTCCGGCGCTCGCCTTTATGACTACCGGGTACCCGATCTCCGCCCCTACACGCTCGACCTCCCTGGCGCTCCGGCACAGACCGTCGCTGCCGGGGGTAACCGGGACGCCAGCCACTACCGCCACCTTACGAGCCGAGGCCTTGTCGCCCATCAGGGCTATAGTCCGGGAGGAAGGCCCGACAAACTTTATGTTGCACGCCTCGCAGATCTCAGCGAACCGCGCGTTCTCGGCGAGAAATCCGTAACCGGGGTGGATCGCGTCAGCGCCCGTAAGCTCCGCGGCTGAGATGATCGCCGGTGTGTTGAGGTAGCTGCTCGCAGGTGACGGCGGCCCGATACAGACTGCTTCGTCCGCCAACAGCCGGTGCAGGGAGTCGGCGTCGGCCGTCGAGTAGACCGCTACGCTCCGGATACCTAGCTCGCGGCAAGCCCGGATCACACGCAGCGCGATCTCGCCCCTGTTAGCGACGAGAACTTTACCGATCATGGTTTGACATTAACTCTCGGGCCGGATATTGAAGAGCGGCTGATCGTACTCGACGCCCTTGGCGTTCTCGGCCAGGATCTCGACGATCTCGCCGGAGGAGTCCGCCGGGATCTCGTTCATCAGCTTCATGGCCTCCACGATGCACAGCGTCTGCCCTACCTCGACAGGGTCCCCGACCTCGACGTAGGGCCCCTCGCCAGGGGCCGGGGCCCTGTAGAACGTACCCACCACCGGCGAGCGAACCATATGCAACTCCCCGTTGCGCTCCGCCGATCGTTCGGCCGAAGCACCGGCTTCGGGGATAGTTTCGACGCGAGGGGTGGCCTGTGGGACTATCTGCGGGGCGAGCAGTTCGGCGGGGGCTTCGGCGGTTTTGGCCTTCACGGTGATCTCCAACTCTCCTTGTCGGACTCGTATCTCCCCAACCCCGCTCTCGGCCAGCAGCTCTACGAGCCTGCCGACATCGTCCAGAGGCAGCTCGGTCCTCGAGCCCTCCCGAGGAGTAGCGCCGTCGCTCATCGTAAACTCTCCTTCTTCATAAGGCAGGATTGTACACGTACCTTAGACCTTCTGGGAACCGCCAAGGGACCGTGGGAAAACCAGCTCTGCCGTGTAGAATCCGTAGCGAGCTATGATTATCGAAAACCTCTTTATCACGTGAGCATTCGCATCCTCGACCCCAGGGTCGCCCAGCAGGTGGCGGCGGGCGAGGTGGTAGACCGGCCTGCCTCCGTGGTCAAGGAGCTGGTCGAGAACTCGCTGGACGCGGGGGCTACGAGGGTCGAGGTAGAGCTTGGTGACGGCGGGACGTCGCACATCCTCGTCCGGGACGACGGCTCGGGGATGTCCCGGGAGGACGCATCTCTATCTGTTTTGAGGCATGCGACCAGCAAGATCCGGGCCGTCAAAGACCTCGAGTCCGTGGCTACTTTAGGCTTCCGAGGTGAGGCTCTGCCCTCCGTGGCGAGCGTCTCGGCCTTTTGCCTGACTACCTCAACCGGTGAAGGCACCGGAACTAAGGTTTTGGTTGACGGCGGGACGCAGGCCGAGGTCTCCCCCGCCTCGCACCCGAAGGGTACGACCATCCTCGTCGACAGGCTCTTCTACAACGTCCCGGCCCGCCGGGCATTCCTGAAGGGAGCGCGAGCCGAGAGGGCAGCGATAGTCGAGGTTCTAACGCACCTTGGGGTTGCCCACCCGCCGGTCGCCTTCCGCCTGACTGAGAAGGGCCGAGACTACCTCTCGCTGCCTCACGCAGGCGACCTTCTCGAACGCCTCGCTCAGGTAAACGGCGTCGCCAAGGCCCGGTCGATGCGACGGGTGGAGTACGAGTCCGGGGCCTTCAAGGTTTCCGGGTACGCGGCGCTCCCTAGCGTGACAGAGAGCAGCCGGGCGAGCCAGACGATCTCCGTGAACGGACGCTGGGTGCGGGCCGAGAACCTGGCTCGCGGCATAGACGACGCCTACCGGGCGACGCTCCCCTCAGGCCGATATCCGCCGGTGGCGCTGCGTATCGAAGTGGACCCGCGGCGGGTGGACGTGAACGTCCACCCGACAAAGCAGATCGTGCGCTTCTCCGAGGAGCGAACCGCCCGGGCCGCTGTCGCCGCCGCGATCCGCGAGGCTATAGAGTGGCGCCCAGTACCGCCCTCCGCAGCCCCGCGTCCGGCAGAGGATGCCTACGAGCAAGAGCGCTTCCCCGCTCCCAGGACGCCAGCCTTTGACTACGCCCGCGTCGCCGAACAACGCTCAGACTACTCTCCGCCGGCCCGCCCCCTGCAAGAGGTGCGCGAAAGTCTCGCCGAGGCGTCGAAACCGCTCTCCGAGATGATCGCCGAGACGAAGCCGGAGCGGTCCGGCGCGTCGACGGAGTTGCCGGAGCGCGGGGCGCTACCTGCTGCGGAGCATTTGCGCGTCATCGGGCAACTCGCGGCGGGGTACATCCTCGTCGAGGAACCGGGGTCGTTGTGGATAGTAGACCAGCACGTCGCCCATGAACGGGCCGTCCTCGACCGCCTCACCGACGCCGAGGAGGGATCGGCCTTGCCTACGACACAGGCTTTGCTCGTCCCGGAGGTCGTGGAGCTCTCGCCCGGCGAGGCGGCTAGCGCTGCGGAGTATCTGGAGGAGCTCGCCGTCTACGGCTTTGAGGTCGAACCTTTCGGGCCGAGCTCCATGAGGATCACCGGCGTTATCTCCACCCTCGCCGGTCGTGACGTCGCCGGCGCCTTCAAAGAGGCCCTCGCCGCGGCTAAGGGTACCGGCCCGGGTCGCCGCCGCGAGGACCACATCCTCGCCACCATCGCCTGTCACTCCGCCGTAAAGCTCGGTGATAAGCTCTCCCACCTGGAGATGGAGGCGCTCATAGAGAGCTGGCTCAATAGCCGGCTCCCCGCTACCTGTCCGCACGGCCGCTCCATCTGCTTTCGGCTGGGCACCAACGAGGTCGCCCGCAAGCTCGATCGCCATTAGCTCTCCCGCCCGCCATCAGTGATGGACTATTATCGAGGGGGTGGCCGAGAGCATGCAAGACGAGCCTATCAAGGCGACACACACGGAACCACCGTCCTCGAAGGATATCCTGATCGGATTTCTTACGGTCGGAGCTGCAGCCTCTATCTGGGGAACGCTCGGGTTCTTCGCGAAGATCCTGTACGCCGAGGGCGTCTCCTTCGAGGCCTTGGTCGCGGTACGAGCGTTGGTGGGATGGGCCGCGATGCTGCTTTTCCTGCTGCTGACGGGGGGAGTGAGCAGCCTGCGAATCGCCCGCCGGGACTTCCTCTTTCTCGTGCCTTTGGGGCTTGTGGGGGTGGGAGCATTCTATCTCTTGTACTTCTTCACGGTGCGAGAGAGTACGGTCGGGACGGCTGCGATACTGCTTTATAGTTCGCCGGCGTTCGTGGTGGTTCTCGCCTGGATCTTCTTGAAGGAGTCGCTCGGCTTCTTACGTATCCTGGCGCTCGGGTTGACCTTCGGCGGGATCTTTCTGGTCGTCGGAGGGTACGACCTGTCCACGCTGGAGGTTAGCCCCCTGGTGCTTGCAACGGGCCTCCTGAGCGGCCTCACCTACGGCCTCTACTCGATCTTCGGCAAGCCCGTGGCCAGGCGCCTCGAACCCGCTGTCATCCTGAGCTACGCTTTGGGCATCGGGGCCGTGCTGCTCGTGCTCGCCGCCCTACCGACCCTCTACACGCTCGCCGGGCTCTCCTGGGGATCCTACGCTCTGCTCCTCATGCTGGCGGTAGTGCATACCGCGCTCGCGTTCGGTCTCTACACGGCGGGGCTGCGGAGACTGGACGCGGGGCAGGCGGCGATAGTGGCGAGCATTGAGCCGGTGGTGGCGGGGGCGGCCGGCGCCGCGCTGCTCGGAGAGGACCTGACGCCTCCTAAGCTCGCGGGGGCCGTCCTGGTTCTGGCCGGCGCGGCACTCGCCCAGGTGAGGCTCCGCAAAACGTCCCGGGGGGAGGAGGCAGCCTGAACAAAGCGCCCTCTTCCGCGCCGAAGCACCCTGTGAGGAGCAGTTTGGTGTGCCGGTAGCGGAACGGCTACTATACGGTCGCTAATCGCTAGAAGGACGGTCCGGGGCATTAAGACGCTGGCTCGCCCGTCCGGGTTCGAGGAGGCTTGATGCCGGTAGAGTTCAAGGGTAGCAGAGGCTATACCTTGGGAGTCGAGGAGGAGATGCACATCGTGGACGCGACCACGGGTGAGCTTGTCCCGAGGATAGAAGAGATCATGACGCGCCTGCCGGAGGACCTCAAAGAGGCCGTCTCCTACGAACTCTTCCAGTCGGTCCTTGAGATAAAGACCCCGCCGTGCGCATCGGTCGCCGAAGCCGAGGGGATACTGCGAGAGTTGAGGAGCCGCGTCGGGTCCTGGGCGGCGGCCTGTAACTCCTCGCTCGCCTCCGCAGGCACTCATCCCTTCTCGCTGTACAAGGATCAAAAGATTACCGCGCAGGATCGCTACAAGCGGGTCATAGAGACGCTCCGCTGGGTCGCCGAGCGCGAGGTGATCTTCGGTCAGCACGTCCATGTGGGCGTCCCGGACGAGGAGACAGTCATCGAGGCCCACAACCGCCTCTCCGAGCAGGTGCCGCTCCTTTTGGCCCTCTCGGCTAACTCCCCCTACTGGCAGGGCATGGATACCGGATATGACTCCACGCGCGTCAAGATCTTCGAGACCTTCCCTCGCTCCGGCCTGCCCCCCGCCTTCCCGGACTACGAGGCGTTCGAGCGGTACGTGGACCTGATGGTCGACTCGGGCGCGATCGACGACTACACCTTTTGCTGGTGGGACGTTCGGCCCCACTCAAAGATCGGGACCATAGAGCTGCGCGTTCTCGACTCACAGACCAGCCTTAACTCCGCCATGTCCCTCTCCGCTCTAACCCAATGCCTCGTCGCCAGCTTCCTCGCCAAAGACCCGAAAGGTCCTTACGACCGCGAGCTCGCCATCGAGAACAAGTGGCGAGCCTCCCGTCACGGCCTCGAAGCAGCCTTCTACGATGCCGGAGAAGGAGAGTCGATTCCCGCCAGAACGCTCGCTCGTAACCTTGTGAACGAGCTGCGTCCCGTTGGCCAGGACCTGGGTTGTGAGAACGAGCTTGAAGGCATCCTTGAGATAGTCGAGAACGGTACCGGCAGCCAGCATCAGCGCAACGTCTACGAGAGAAGCGGCGATTTCCTCGACGTCGTCGCGCGCCTCATCGAGAGCACGCGTCCGGCGATGATAGAGACTCCCGGTGAGAGCCAGAGCGAGGAGCGAGGCTAACTCAGCCGATTCATATCTCCGGTCGTTGAACCCGTCAGCTTCTATACATCTCCCACTCTTGACGGCCAGCGTCGTACCAAACCACGTCGAAGCCTCTCCACCGAGTCTCACCCCGGAGAGCCAGCCCTGACTTCTCCATCACGCGGCGCGAAGCTATATTCTCCGGGAGTGTAATGCTGATTATACGCTCCAGCCCGAGCTCGACGAACCCGTGCCGAAGGCTCGCGAGAGCGCCTTCGGTGGCGAGGCCTCGCCCCCAGCAGGACCGGTCGAGCCGCCAGCCCACCTCGGTTTTATGCTCGCCCTCCGGCCAGTCTTCGCTGTACTGCAGTCCGATAAAGCCGATGAACGCCTCCGTCTCCCGGATCTCAGCAGCCCACAAACCGAAGCCGTACTCCTTCCAGTGACGCACGAACTTCGCGATCTGCTCCTCGCTCTGCTCCCGAGTCATCGTGCCCGGCAAGTAACGCATGACCTCCGGGTTAGCGCACATACGGGAGTAGGGATCTAGGTCATCATCTCTCCATTGACGTAAGAGGAGCCTTGTAGTCTCGATCTCGAAGATGCTCGCGCCCCGCGAGCTCAAAGCGCCTACTACTCAAACCCCTGAGACCAGATGCGGTCGAGGTCGTAGTTGGAGTACATGCGGAAAGCCACCATAGTCTCGGTGCGGGCGACGCCGGGGGTCTGAGCGAGCTTTTCTGGGACTATTTCGGCGAGCCTCTCGAAGTTTGGTATGCGCACCATGACGACGAGGTCGTACGGCCCGGTAACCGAGTAGACCTCGGTTACGCCTTCGATCCCGAGCATGGCCTGCGCGGCCTCCTGAACCCTTTCTCTCTCCGTCCTGACAAGGACGACCGCCGTCACCATACCCTCATCGCCTCCCTCTGTCCTAGATCCCGAAAGTCACCGTGCCCGCGAGGGTGTTGTCTTCTTTTCTCTGCTCGTGCTCTACAGGCCCGGCCTCGATGCTGACGGGCGCAGCCTCGTTAAACTCGCCGGGTTTGAATCCTCTGACCTCCACGGTCGCCGTACCGCCAGGCTCCATGCGCTCGACGGTGGCTGGAACGGCCTGGCGCTCAGCCCTGGTATTCAGGACGACCTCGACCTGCACCCCGGTCTCGGCGGCCTCGCCGGCGTTGGCAACGGTTACGGAGAAGGCCAACTCGTCGCTACCGGTGAGCACCACGTTCCCACCTGGGAGCAGGGGTTGACCAGCAAGTTTGACCTCTACGACGCGCACGTCGCGCAAAGCGTTAGGATCTTCCGGCATGCCCGCTTCCCGAGCGGAGCTGCTCCCGAGTCCCAACGCCTCATAGTCCATAAACGGCTTGGACTCGTACAGGTAGCCCTGGTCTCCCCGCTGGCCAGACTCCTTCAGGGCTTCCTCGGAGGCGGGAACATAGTGGTCGCGGACGATGGCGTCACTAAGCTTGTAATCCTCGACGGCGGAGGAAACGGCCTCCTCGAACTCCCCGCTATCGCCCTGCGCGACGGCGGCTAGGGTCTCCGTGGCCGCAGCCCGGATGCCCAGAGCCGTAACCATATAGTGATGGGTGTCCTCGAACTCCGGCGGCACCTCCTCGTTGCGTAGAGAACCAAGGTAATACTTCTGGCTCTCGTCGGCCGTTCCCTTTATGGCCGCAGCGTCGAGGCTCGCTGGATCTTCGAGACTGACGGAGATGGTGCCCTGCAACTGCTCGTTCCCCAGGTTTGCTGAGTCACTGAGGACGCTATCTGACCCGGTGACGTATTTGCGAACCTGGCTGGCCTCCTGAGTCGCGACGCAACTCTTGGCTACGAAGAAGATAAAGGCGAAGCAGAGGAGAAGGAAACCTATACTCCCGAGAAGCGTTAGCCAAGGCGGCAGGGCTCGCTCGCGACGAGACCGCGTGGGACGCTTACGAACACCGCCCTCCTGGCCCCTGGGCCTGGCGCGGCGGACCGACGGTGCGGACCTGTGGGACCTGCGCTCCATGAACAACTCCCTACGCGGAGATCAAAGACCGCCTCCCGCACGGGCGGCGCCGACGACAGAGTCGTGGGCGAGGGGGGACTCGAACCCCCACGTCCTCTCGGACACTAGACCCTGAACCTAGCGCGTCTACCTATTCCGCCACTCGCCCGATCCGGCTTGCCCCTGGCGATCACAGTACCGGAGAAACCTCGCGAATTGTATCAAGACGAAACACGAAAGACCAACGATGCAAGCCTCTAAGAGGTTTAGTAACAAACGTCCCGCCTTCCTATAAAAGTTCCTATAGAATAGTTACCCGTGGCCGAGACGCGTTACATTGGTGGCCAGGGTCCGGGCCAGGGCTGCTACGCGCTCGCAGAGATGGTCGGGCGTGGCGGCTTCGGAACCGTGTGGCGGGCACGCCCCGTAGACGACTCTTCTCCTAAAGGGTTCCTCCGCGGCCTCGGGGTCGGGGCGCGGGAGGTAGCCGTAAAGGTCATCCCAGTCTACAGCGCGAAGGAGCGCTCCAGGGCGTTGCGGGAGGGCCAGATCGCCCGAGCCCTCAAGCACCCGAACATCGTCGAGACCAGGGAGGTGATCCCTGGTGATTTGGAAGTCTATCTGGTGACCGAGTTCGTCCGGGGAGTGCCGCTCGACGCCGCAGCCGGACACTACGACATCCAGGAGATTGTTGACGCTCTCGCCCAGATCCTCGAAGCCCTCTCCTACGCCCACTCCCAGGGCATTATCCACAGGGACATAAAGCCCCAGAACGCCCTCGTGGACGACCGGGGCCGCGTGAAGCTGACAGATTTCGGCGTGGCCTACAGAGCCGGAGACACGCGTCTAACACAGATCGGCTACGCGGTCGGCACTCCGGGTTACATAGCGCCGGAGATCATGGAGGGCGAAGACCCCACGGAGCTTACCGACATCTACGCGGTCGGGGCGACCGCCCGAGCCCTCCTGGCCTACCAACCGGATGAGCCGCCGCAGCGCCTCCTTGAGTTCGTAAACCGCGCGACCTCACCGAACCCGGCGCACCGTCCGCGTAGCGCCGACGCCGCCCTTAAGCTCCTCACCGGCCAGCGCGAGAGTACCGGGGCGACGAAGGAAATCTCGAAGAAGAGTAGTAAGCCCCTCTCTAGGAGGTACGCGAACCAGACCCTTAGAGTCGTGAACGGTCTTGTGGCCGGCTGGCTCGGTTACCTGGGCGCCGGGCTCGTCCTCGGCGGCGCCGAATCTTTGGGAATCGCGGCAGGCTTCGGGGTTCTCGGCTACCTGCTGCCTCGTCTGGGCGCTCTCGGGGTGATTATCGCCCTCGCCGTTGCGCTCGCCAGAAGCCAGCATACGGGCGTCGGAACTGCTCTGCTCCTGCCGGCAGTGGGGGGTCTGTGGGTCGCGACGGGGTCGGTAAGCGAGAGCGTACGCCGCCTGCCTCTGGGACCTTTGCTCGCCATCCCCCTCGCCGCCTACGGGCTCGGGGCGGGATTACCGCTCCTCCTTGGAGCGCTGATGCGGCCTCTGGGAGCCGCTCTCTCTGCAGCTGCGGGCGCATTCTCGCTGATCGTCTATGACCTCGTGCGCGAGGACGGAGTTATTCTTTATCTCGGGCTCGAACTCGGCAGTCTTCCCTCCGCTGCAGGCCCTCTGACGCTTCTTCAGCAGGGTGAGGCGCTGTTGCGAGCATACCCGACGCTCACCCTCTTGGCCGCGTTGTGGGGAGCAATGGCGGTAGTGATATCAGTTGCCGAGTGGCTCGGGTTTCCCTTTGCAGGTCTCGTACTCGCGGTCGTCGGGGGAGCGTCAGGCTACGCGCTCGCAGTCTCGGCTACCCCCGATTCCCTCTCTCAGGCTATGACTTCCCTCGGGTTCGCAGCTATAATATACGGACTCGTGAAGTATCTCGGGTACGGCGTCGTTGGGTAGGTGTCTTTGGGTTTCCTCCGATCTATAGAGAAGCGGATGCAGTCCCTCGTGGAGGGAGCGTTCGGCCGTGCCTTCAGAAAGCAGGTTCACCCGGTTGAGATCGCCAAAGGTCTCACCAAGCAGATGGACGAGAACCGCATGATCAGTGTCTCCCGGACATATGCACCCAACGACTTCACCGTCCACCTGTCGAAAGCCGACGCCGAGTCCATACAGGCCTACCAGAGCGCGTTGCGGGACGAGCTAATTCAGTACGTCTCCAGCCACGCCCAGTCGAACAGCTACCATATGATGACCCCGCCCCGAATCCAGTTCACCACCGAGGACTCTCTACGGTTCGGCGAGTTCGGGGTGACCGCCAAGCTTACCGGCGGTGAAGGACCAAGGGAGAAAGGCGCCCCGGAGGATACCTCGGGTCAGACCAAAATCTTTCGCACCGAGAAGACCGACGGCGAGGATCAGGGTACTGCCGCCATCTCCGCCGATGAGGCCCGCAAGCACGGGCTCGCGCGGGAGACGATCAGCCTGGCTATCGACGATGGCAAGACCTACCCTCTAGAGGGACGAGGACCGTGGAGCATCGGTAGGAGTGAGGAGAACGACATCGTGATCTCCGACCCGAACGTCTCGCGGCGGCACGCCCGGCTCTCGCGCCTTGAGAACGGTTTTGTAGTCGAGGACCTGGGATCCACAAACGGCACCTTGCTTGACGATGCGCCTATAGACCGTGAGCGTATCGAGGGCGGCGACAAGCTCACCTTCGGAGGGATCAACACCCGCTTTCTTCGCGAGACGGGCGACAGAGTCTCTGACGGGGCCGGACAGCCGAAGCACAAAGAAGGTAGCGGGGGGCGTTGAGCAATGCTGGATCTCCAGGTGCCGCTGCTCGCGGCGAAGGCCCTACTGTTGCTTCTGCTTTTCGCGTTCATTTACGCCGTTGTGCGGCGGGGTATCGGGGATCTGCGCTCACTACCCGAAGACGAGACGTTTGTCCCGGGGGAGTGCCGGA
>CADCVD010000164.1 GCA_902806055.1 uncultured Rubrobacteraceae bacterium | reverse complement strand
CGGTGACCACCTGTATGGGGTCTTGCGCGTGCACCACCAGGACCGCGCAGTCAGCCGCCCTTTGGGCTATGAAGGCGTCCGCGATGAAGCCTCCGTCGCCGGGGGTGTCGAGGACGTTGACGTGACGTCCCTTCCAATCGAGGTTCGCCACGCTCATCCCGAGGGTCATGCCACGTTCGACCTCCTCCTCGGCGTAATCGAGGACGTTGCCTGCCGCCCCCTTCCTCCCGGATGCAAGCCCAAGCATCGCCTCCCCGAGGGCTGTCTTACCGCTCCCCCGGTGCCCGATCAGACAAACGTTACGGATAGTCTCCGGCTCTACAGCCATGATCTTCTCCTCCTTCCTAAGTTTTCCCCTGCCCGCTCGTGCTGAGTGGTTCATGCAGCTTAACCCACGCCAATGCCCCGTGCAGCCCTGTTAACGCGGGCGCGAGATCCAGACAGTGGGTATGCTAAAAGGGGTGTTAGGAGACGAAACAAGGAAGAGATAGTGGCGGAGACCCAGTCAAACCAGCAAGGCGGAGGTACCCCTCTCCAAAGCGACCGGGGGACGACGACTATAAACGATGCCGTAGTCGTCAGCATCGCCAGCCAGGTGGTTCAGGAAGTGTCGGGTGCCGAGTCACAGGTCGCCACCGGACGCGGGGGCGGCAGCATACCGGGCGACAACTCATCGACTATGGGAGAGCTCTTCGGCAGGGTCACCGGAAGCTCCAGGGGCACCCGAGGGGTCTCCGTCGAGGTCGGCGAGACGCAGGCGGCGGTGGATCTGACGATAACAGTCCCCTGCGGCCAGTCTATACCAGAGATAATCCAGAGAATGCGGGACGGCGTGATACAGCGCGTCGAGAGCCTTACCGGCCTTCAGGTAACCGAAGTCAATATTACCGTCAAGGACATCTTCTTCCCGAACCAGCAGCAGCAATAAAACCCTAGCAACACAAAAGCCGGACGCCCCCGATGAGAATCAGGGGAGTCCGGTTGAAAGCTCGAATGCCAGCCGGTTTTTAGACCATCAACAGTACCGGGTTCTCGAGGGTGCGCTTTACCTCGGACATATACAGGGCCCCGTCCCGGCCGTTCGCGACGCGGTGGTCCGCCGAGAGGGTGAGCTTCATCATGCTCGCCGGGACGACCTCGCCGTTCTCGTCGTAAGCCGGGCGCCTCTGGATGCTTGAGACCGCGATTATAGCCGCCTGGGGCGGGTTGATGATCGCGGTGAAGCTCTCCACGCCGAACATGCCCATATTAGAGACCGTGATCGTACCACCCTGGTACTCGTCGGGCTTGAGCTTCCCGTCGCGCGCCCGGGACGCAAGATCCTTGGACTCCCGCGAGATAGCGGCGAGCCCCTTGCTCCCGCAGTCCCTGATGATCGGGGTTATAAGGCCGGCGTCCAGCGCCACGGCCATCGCCATATCCACCTTCTCGTGCAGCTCTATGCCCTTGCTAGTGTAGAGGGCGTTGAGGTTCGGGTAGTTTCGGAGGGCGACCGCGCACGCCTTCATCACGAAGTCGTTGACGGAGAGCTTTACACCTTCCTCTTCAAGCTGCTCGTTGAGCTGCTTGCGCAGCGCCATCGTCGCGTCCATATTAACCTCGACAGAGGCGTAGAAGTGCGGGACGTGCTGCTTGGCCTCCGTCATGCGCTCGCCTATAACCCGCTGCATCCGGGTGGGCTCCATGAGCGTAGTTCCTGGGGCATCCGTCGGCTCCGGCAGGTGTGCGGGCTGGAAGCCCTGCTGGGCGGCCTGCTCGGGCTGCGCCTCCTCGGGCGCCTCGACCTGAGCCTGCCCGTCGGTCTGCTCCGCCTGTCCGTCAGCCTGCGCCGCGCCGCTCTCCATCGCCGCCCGCACGTCGCGCTCGACGATGCGCCCCTGCGGGCCAGAGCCCTCTACCTGCGAGAGGTCCAGGTTGTTCTCGCGCGCGAGCCGTTTGACTATCGGCGAGGCACGGAAGTGGCCGTTGGCACCGTCGTCGCCGGCCTGCGCCCCGCCGCCGGAGGCCTGATCCTGCTGTTGTTCGGTCTGCGTGGCGGTTTGGCCCTGGTCTTCCCCGCCCTCGTCGGAGCCTTCGGCCTCTTGCTCGGCTTCCGCCTGGGCGCCCCCGCTGCCGTCTCTCTCTGGAACCTCCTCGCCCTCGCCCTGGATAAAGGCTATCGCCTCACCGACGGGGATGCTCTGGCCCTCATCGGCCATGAGTTGGGCCAGGGTACCGGAGTCTTCGGCTTCGAGCTCCAGGGTGACCTTGTCGGTCTCGATCTCCGCGATCGGATCCCCCTCGGAGACATCGTCGCCCTCGCTCTTGAGCCACTGAAGTAGGGTGCCCTCCTCCATCGCGTCGCCCATCTTGGGCATGATCACTTCAGGCACTACGCTCCCACCTCCTGATACAAAACCTGCCGCGCCGCGTCCGCCACCTGCTGCTCGCTCGGGAACGCCGCAACCTCCAGATTTCTCGCATACGGCGCGGGCACCTCCGCCCCGCTCACTCTTATTACGGGCGCGTCGAGGTAATCGAACGCCTTCTCCTGGATGATCGAAGCTACCTCGCTCGCGACCCCGAACAAACGCCACTGCTCCTGCACCGCGACCGCCCGGTGCGTCTTTTTGACCGACTCTACAAGCGTATCTTCGTCCAGCGGCCGTATAGACCGCACGTCTATGACCTCGGCAGAAACGTCGTCCTCTTCCTCCAGCCTGTCCGCTACCCGCATGCAGAGGTTGACCTGACGACCGTAGGAGATAAGCGTTACGTCCGTTCCTTCGCGAGCGATCCGCGCCTTCCCGAACGGTACGGCGTTGTCCCCCTCCGGCACCTCGCTCTTGGTGCCGTAGAGAGCGCCGGCCTCGAGGAAGATGACCGGGTTCGGGTCCCGGATGGCGGTGAGCATCATCCCCTTCACGTCATGCGGCGTGACCGGGGAGACGACCTTGAGACCGGGGAAGTGACCGTACATGTTCTCCAAAGAGTGGGTATGCTGGGCGGAGAGCTGCACACCGCCGCCGTTGGGACCGCGGATTACGAGCGGTACCTCCACCTGGCCGCCGGAGAAGTAACGCACCTTGGCAGCGTTCTGGATGATCTGATCGGACGCCAGAAACGAGAAGTTCCAGGTCATCATCTCCACGATGGGCTTCATGCCCATCATCGCCATCCCTATCGCCGCGCCGGTAAACCCGCCCTCGGCGATGGGAGTATCGATGACCCTCTTCGGCCCGAAGCGGTCTATGAGGCCGTCAGTGATAAGGTGGGTACCGCCGTAGACGCCGATGTCCTCGCCCATCAGGATGACCGACTCGTCGCTCTCCATCTCGTGGGTCATAGCCTCGCGCAGGGCCTCGCGGTAGGTCTTCTCGGGCATTACCCTACTCCTCCCCCAGGTACTCGTCTTGGCCCGCGTAGACGTCGGAGTAGAGCTCCTCGATGGGCGGCTCCTCGCTCTCGTTCGCGAAGCTCACGACCTCGTTTATGGTCTCCTTCATCTCGCCCTTTATCTCCTCCAGCTTCTCCTCATCGAGTATGTCCCTCTCAAGTAGCTTATGCTCTAGAAGACCGATCGGGTCGCGCTCGCGCCACTTCTTGACCTCGTCCTTGGTGCGGTACTTCTCGAAGAAATCAGCCGCCCCGTGCGGCGCGGTTCGATACGTAAGGGCCTCGACCGCGTAGGGTCTGCCGGTCTCGCGCACCTTCTCGGCCGTCCGGTGGGCGGCTTCGAGGACGGCTTCGAGGTCCATCCCGTCGACCTTCTCGTTCTCGATGCCGTAGGCGTCGAACTTGGCGGCGAGATCCGTCATCGCCGTCGAGCGGGCCACGCTCGTGCCCATCCCGTACTGGTTGTTCTCGACGATGAAGAGACACGGGTTCATCCCGTCCTTGCCCCAGAGCCCGCTTATGTTGGCCGCCTCGTGGAAGGCGCCGTTGTGCATCGAGCCGTCGCCCAGGTAGAGCTGGGTAATGTTGTCAGTCTGCTGGTAGCGCATGGCGTAGGCGAAGCCGACCCCGAGCGGTATGTGACCTCCCACGATACCGTAACCGCCCATAAAACCTCTCTCGACATCGAAGAGGTGCATCGAGCCGCCCTTGCCCTTGACGATACCGGTCCCCTTGCCGTAGAGCTCGGCCATGACCTTCTTGGGATCGCTTCCCAAGAGTAGGACGTGCGGGTGATCCCGGTAAGCGGTAATGACCCTATCGCCCTCTTTATAAGCGTCGAGGAAACCCGTGGCGACGGCCTCCTGCCCGATGTAGACGTGGAGGTAGCCACCGATCTTGCCCTGCCTGAATCCTCTCTGGGTCGCCTCCTCGAAGGTTCGGATGAGAATCATCTTCTTGTAAAGCTCTACAAGATGCTCGCCATCTGTGGAGGCTGCGGCGCCGTTCTCGCTAGGCTCCTCACGGACCTCTTCGCGAGCCTCTACGCTCTCTTCTTCCGTGCGCTGGCTCTCTGCCGACACTGTCGTCCCCTTCCCTGACTGAGGTACGTTCTGCGTGAAGAATACCACGACCCTGTTCCTCGCTAAACACGCCGGTAACATGCCATCGAAGCACACTACAACGCGTATCTATGCAAAGTGTGGCTAGTCTAGTGCTCTGCTCGGAGCGCCTCCCGAGCGGCGCGCAGGGCGCGGGCGCGGTGAGAGTCCTTATGCTTCTCCGGTCCGAGCTCAGCATAGGTTCTCGTGTGGCCGTGTGGAACAAAGATAGGGTCCCACCCGAAACCGCCTTCGCCCCAGGTCTCGGGCGCTATGCTCCCCTCCACCTCGCCGATAAACGTTTGCACGTCGCCCCCGGTAAAGGAGACCGCGACGGCACAGACCGCCCGGGCCGAGCGATCGTCGTAGAAGGAGAGCATCCGAAGCAGGCCCTCGTTGCCGACGCTCCTCAGGAACCACTTCGTCAGCGCACCGGGCATCCCGTTCCAGGCCTCGAAGACGAGCCCCGAGTCCTCGACGAGTACGGGCTGATCCGGGTCTCCCAGGACGCCGCGAGCGACGAGGGCCTTCTGGGCGGCGACCTCTGCGACGTCGAGGCCCTGTGGCTCGGGGAGTTCGAGGGCGACAGTGTGCAGCTCTAGCTTCAGGATCTCAGCCGCCTCGCGGGCCTTATTGTGGTTGGAGGTGACGAAGAGGGCATCCACGCCACGGAGTCTACAACCCGCGCATCCTTTGTGGTAGAGTCGGGCGTATGCATGAGGTAAGGCTGACGAGCCTTGAGAAGATCGAGGCGTCCGACGGCGAGGTTCGTATCCTCGCCAACTCCGGCGATCTCGCGCTCGTCTTTCCCCGCGCTCTCTGGAAGCAAGCTCTCGCGGAGACGCCTGCCCCTATGGAGCCCTCCGTCTCGGAGCTCCAGGAGTTGGAGGCTCTGAAGCGGCAGCTAAAAGACCATGGCGGCGAGAACTCCTTCGCGACCGTGTTGGAAGATGTGTTGTGCGGGGAAGGGGAGACGGGAGAGCAGTTGGATCTCGTGCTGCGTCCCGCCGGGATGTTCGCGGCGACTACCGGTTACCTCTTCGTACCGGTGGTCTCGCCGGAACACGTCTCCCGGCTCAAAGAGAGCATGGAGGGAGAGACCTTCATCGAAGGGGCGTATATAATCGGGGCGGCAGCGGAGGCCGAGGCTCTCACCGCCGGGAGCGAGGGCGTAAAAGTGCTCTCGGTACGGGGTAAAAGGTGCAGTTCGAGCCGGTTCGAGCTCGCGCCCGAGCTCTGGCAGGTACTCTCCGAAAAGCTTGGTTGGAATAACGTCGAACCCGTGGCGCCGATGGACACGGATCTCAGAAAAGAGGGATAACAGTTGCCGCTCGTAGACCTTGATCGCTTCGATTTCTTGTACGCCAACCGCGTCAAGGGGATGAAGAGCGCGGCGACCCGCGACCTGATGGCTACCCTCTCGCGGCCCGGCATCATCTCGCTCGCTGGCGGCTTCCCGGACACCAGGGCCTTCGGCGAGGAGGCGTTCCGCGAGATCTCCGACCAGGTAGCTACCGAGAGCGCCCAAGCCCTGCAGTACGGTCCAACCGCCGGGCTCGAAGGCATCAAAGATATTATCGTAGACGTTATGGCCGCTGAAGGAACGCGCGCCAACCAGGAGGACGTCTTTATCACCACTGGGGCTCAGCAGGGCCTCGACCTCGTCGCGAAGGTCTTTCTCGACGAAGGAGATGCCGTGCTCTGCGAGGGACCGACTTACGCAGGCGCGTTGAACGCCTTCGCCGCTTACCGGCCCAGGATCATCCACGTCCCGATGGACCGCGCGGGCATGATGCCCGTCCCAGCCCGCGAGGCGCTCAAGAAAGCCCGCAAGCAAGGCATCCGGGTCAAGTTCATCTATACCGTCCCCAACTTTCAGAACCCGACCGGAGTGACGCTGGCCGCCGATCGGCGGCGTGAGCTGCTGAAGATAGCGGAGGAGTATGACCTGATCATCCTCGAAGACAACCCTTACGGGATGCTGCGCTTTGACGGTCAGGCGCTACCGAGCATAGCCGCGCTGGAGCAGGAGTCGACCGGGGGTACGGACAGGGTAGTCTACCTGGGTACGTTCTCCAAGATCTTCGCGCCGGGGGTTAGGCTCGGATGGGTCCACGCTCAGCCGGGAATCCTGCATAAGATCAACATAGGCAAGCAGGGGGCGGACCTCTGCTCGTCGAACCTGACACAGATGCTCATCCACTCCTACTTCCGCCACGCCAACTGGCGGGCTTACGTCAGGCACCTGACCGCCCTCTACAAGGAGCGGCGCGACGCGATGCTCGACGCTCTGGCGGAGTTCATGCCGAAGGAGGTCCACTGGACCCATCCGGAGGGAGGCCTCTTCGTATGGGCGACGCTGCCTTCGTACGTGGATGCGACCTCGATGCTGCCGCTGGCGATCTCGCGCAACATCGCCTACGTACCGGGTGAGGGCTTCTACTCGGGCGGAGCGGGCAAGAACTGCATGCGCCTGAACTTCTCCTTCGTGGAGCCGGCAAAGATAAGACGCGGCATCGAGCTCCTCGCCGAGGTCGTGCGTGAGCGGATGGAGCTTAGGAGCGACCTCGAACGCGGCTCGCAACTTGGCGCCCAGCACGGCGCCTCGCGCTCGGCCGTCGGCAATTCGGAGCGATAGCCCGTGGCGCGCCTGGTAGTCCTGCGAGGCGGCCACTCCATGGAGCGAGACGTCTCGCTCGTCACGGGCCGCAGGGTAACACACGCGCTCGAACGCCTCGGCCACGAGGTACACCCGCTAGACGTCGAGGAGAGCACGACCGAGAGGCTCATGGAGCTCGACCCTGAGGCCGCCTTCGTCTGCCTGCACGGCCTCGGCGGCGAGGACGGGACCGTGCAGGCGCTCCTCGAAACGCTGGGGATACCATACACCGGTAGCGGCCCGCTCTCCTCCATCCGCTCGATGGATAAGGACTACGCAAAGCGCGCGATGCTCGCCGCCGACGTCCCCACGCCGCCCTTCCGCACCTTTCTACGTCGGGCGATGCACGAGATGGGCGCGGCGGCGGCCCTCAGACCTGCCGCCGATTCTCTAGGCTACCCTCTCATCGTCAAGCCCGCTCGCCAGGGCTCAGGTTTCGGGCTCACCAAAGTCGAAGACCCCGAGGGGCTGCTAGAGGCCGTCTACGAAGCGTTCGGCTATGACGGCAAGATCCTGCTGGAGAAATACGTAACCGGCGCGGAGATCACAGCCCCCATCCTCGAACCTGCCACCGAGGGACCGCACGTACTCAACCTCGTCGAGGTGCGTCCGCGCGACGGCTCCTACGACTTCGAGGCGAAATACACCCCTGGCGCCACCGACTTCGCCATCCCCGCCGAGATCCCCGCCAGCGCCGCCGACCGGGCCGAAGAGACCGCTCTGGCCGCCTTCCGCACTTTAGGCTGCTCCGGCTTCGGACGGGTAGATATGATCCTCGACGGTGATGTCCCATGGGTGCTCGATGCGAACACTGTCCCCGGCTTCACTGAGACCTCCACGTTGCCGCTCGCAGCCGAAGCCGCCGGGATGAGATTCGAGGAGCTCGTCGAGACTATCCTCGAAGCCGCTTTACAGGCGGAAGCTCCAGCGAAACTGTAGCCTAGAAGCGGCCAGCGTCCCGACCGCAGCGCGTCGTAACGTCGTCACTGTCAGGCTCGGCTCGGCTCACCTCTCGTGTCGACCCGCATATCGAGGCAGTCGAGTATCGTGCCATCGGGCTTCACCGCTTCCAGTTTAAGGGACTCTCTCGTTACGCGGACGAAGGTGGCGTGATGGGCGGAGGCAGAGGCGGCCGTCCACCCCTTATTGCGAGCCTTGTAGAGGCGCTTGCCGCCCCCTCCGGTGACGAGATAGGTCACTCCATCCATAGGCAGGGTACGCTCGTAGACATGATCGTGGCCGCTGAAGACTAGGTGTACGCCGTGGCGGGAGAATATAGGCGCGAGGTCGGCCCGTATCTTCTGGTCACCACCGTGCCTGGAAGAACTGTAGAGGGGCCTGTGCAAAAAGGCGAACCGCCAGGGCTTGCGCGTAGCTGAGAGGTCCTCCTCCAGCCAGAGCCTCTGCTGCTCGGCGTCGCCTCCGGCATCCTCATGATACAGCTCGCTATCCAGTGCTACGAAGTGAGCGTCGCTCCAGTCGAAGGAGTAGTAGCGGGCGGTGCCCAGCGGGTTGTTGCGCGGCGGGTGGAAATTCTTCAAGAAAGCGGCGCCGTCGTCCTCTTGCACGTCGTGATTGCCGAGGACCGGGAAGAGAGGCACCGATCCTATAACACCGCGATAAGGGGCGAAGAAACGCTTGTCGTAGTGTTTGTCCTCGCCGCTCGGGTAGACCACGTCGCCGGTGTGTAGGATCAAATCGGGCTTCACGCATTCTAGCAACCCGGCCACCGCCATCTGGTGCTTACCCCCGTTTCCGGTGTCTCCGATCACGGCGAACGTGAAGGCGACACCGCTCTCGGGGGCGGTGAGAAAGCTACCCGTCGCCCCTCCGTTCACCTTGTAATGGTAATCCGAACCAGGGTCGAGGCCGCACAGCGTCACCGCGTGGCGCCTGCTTACCAGATCCTCTGTCACCATCCGCCCGAGGTCCGGTCCCTCCCCGTACTCCACGATGCCCCTTTCCGGCTCTTCGCTCACCCAGGCAATCGTTGCCGAATCGGTGGAGACGTTCTGTATATATGCAGAGCGCCGCGGTGGTACCGTCCTGTCGACGAGGAACGTTTGAGCGGCCGCGAGCACTGCTCGCGTGCCCGGCGCGATGCTGCGCAACACCGCGGTAACCCGGCCAGACAGACGCCCTGCAACGGGCCGTAAAACGGGGAGCTTAACCGGCGACCCCGACGCTCGCACCGAGAAACCCGTCGAGCGTGCCGAGAGCCGTCTGTGCCTGCCGCTGCCTCCGCTCCGGCTTGGGGATCCTGCGCCCGTTCTCCTTCTTGGGGACTGCGGGGACCAGACCCCAGTTGGAGTTAATAGGCTGGAGGGTGCCCTCCTTAGTGGTGATGTAGTGGGCCAGGGCGCCCATCATGGTGCCGCGCGGCATCGTAATGGGCTCCTCGCCTTTCGCGAGCCTCGCCGCGTTGGTCCCGGCGATATGACCCATCGCGGTGCTCTCGGTGTAGCCCTCCACGCCGGTTAGCTGACCGGCGAAGAACAGAGGCTCCTCACCGGTCCTTATCCTCATCGTGGCTTCGAGCATGCGGTTAGCGGGGAGGTAGGTGTTGCGGTGCATAACGCCCATACGGGCGAAGTCCGCGTTCTCGAGGCCGGGGATGGTCTTGAAGACGCGCCTCTGCTCGCCCCACTTCAGGCGCGTCTGGAACCCGACCATGTTGAAGAGCAGGCCCTCGGCGTCGTCCTGCCTCAGCTGTACGACGGCGTAGGGCTCCTCGCCGGTCCTCGGATCCGGCAGCCCGACCGGCTTCATCGGGCCGAATCGCAGGGTCTCGGCGCCACGGCGGACTATGGTCTCCACGGGGAGACAGCCCTCGAAGTACATATCCTCCTCGAAGTTCTTTATAGGAGAGAGCTCCGCGGTCGCTAGAGCCTCGACAAAGGAGTAGTACTGCTCCCTGTTCATTGGGCAGTTAAGGTAGGCCGCCTCGCCCTTACCGTAGCGGGAGGCGAGGTAAATGATCTCCTCGTCAAGCGACTCGCGGTGGAGTATCGGGGAGGCCGCGTCGTAGAAGTAGAGCGTCTCGCCGGAGAGCCTCTCTATCTTCTCGACCAGGGAGTCGGAGGTCAGAGGACCAGTGGCAATAACGGTCGGTCCTTCAGGCAGCTCCGTTGCCTCCCCTCGGATCACCTCTATGTTCGGGTGCGCGTACACGGTCTCGGTGACAGCCCGGGGGAAGTCCTCGCGGGCGACCCCCAGGGCTCCGCCGGCCGGCACCCTGTTGGCCTCCGCGCAGCGCAGGATCACGGACCCCAGACGCCTCAACTCCTCCTTGAGAAGTCCCGAAGCCGTCTCCAGCGCCGTGTTTCCGAGCGAGTTCGAGCAGACCAACTCGGCGAAAGAGTCTGTGCGGTGGGCCGGGGTCTCCTTTACCGGCCGCATCTCCCACAACTCGACAAAGCAGCCCGCCTCCGCCGCCTGCCAGGCCGCCTCGCTCCCCGCGAGCCCGCCTCCTATAACCGTGACGTCAGCCATATCACCATCCAAAGAAATCGTACGTCTCATGCTATTGCGGGCCTATTCTATGCTAGACGAGCCGATTGTCGACGATGGATCCCTAGCAGAGAGACATCAAAGGTAGCGTGAGACTCCACCTCTCTTGTACAAATTCGCTCGTGCTACGAAGCTACGCTTACTTGGCGATTGGGTTACGTAGGAGATATTGCAATAAGAGACGCATGGACGCTCGGCAGAAGATACAGGAGCGCGTGGACTCTTCGCGTCGTGGCGACAACGCTCTCTATATCTCTAGCTATCGTAGGGTAGTCGTATTGTCGTCCTAGTAGTACTTCAGGTCCTTGACGCCGTGCGGGGCGTCTCTCCGCCCGCACGTCAGAGACTAGACCTTGTTAAACAATCTCATCATGCGATTCTACCAGGCGCCCTCTTACTGCATTCCCTCATGAGTCTTACGCATGCACCTGTTCTCCACATAGTTGAGCCCCCCTTCTTCGGCGATCCGGCGCGCCTCCGAGCTCTCGATGCTTTCCTGGAGCCACAGGGTTTTGGCTCCGGCCCGGACGGCATCTTCGGCGATCTCGGGGGTCTTCTCAGACGGTAGGAAGACGTCCACTACATCGACTTGTTCGGGGATGTCAGCTACGGTATCGTAGGCGCGCTCCCCGAGTACTTCATCCTCTTTCGGGTTCACAGGAATAATGCGGTATCCCTGCTCCATGAGGTAAGCGCCGACCTCGTTGCTGGCCTTCTCCGGGTCGTTGGAGAGCCCGACGACCGCGACGGTTCCTGCCTCTTTGACGATAGTTTTGGGATCGGGGTTCGCCATAGTTTCTCCTTCCGAAAGCTTCTCCCAACGACTGCTTCGATCTGTTTCTACCCGAAACCGGAGAACTCCGAACACCGTCGGCCAGAGAGCTTACGCTGCCAAAATTGCTCGAACCTTTGGTGCCGCTTCTGGCAGTAGTTGTAGGTAAACCCACCAAGAAGCCTTCGTCGGCGTAGTCGCCGCGGTTTCGGGCCAGCCTACTACACCATCGGTGCTCGACGGTGAAAGGCGATTTGCTTGAACATCACGACGAGCACGCCTCCCACGACGATCAGCAGGACGTCGAGACCGAGTCGCTCTACCCCTTCGTACGCCAACGCCGCTTCCCCGGCCGCAAGCGCCATGCCTATCATCGCGACGGCCTCTATTATCATCAGCGCTACCAACGCCCGGGGATCAGGTAGCGTCGGTACGAGAGCATCATCACCACCCCGGCCAGGGCGCCGCAGGCTGACAAGAGTATGTCGCGCAGGGTAGGCTCGGCCAGTTCCTGCACCTGAGAGTTACCGACGAACTTCCCAGTCGTTACCACGCCCGCCCAGCGCATCACCAGAAAGGCCAGCGCCGCGGAGATTACCAAAGTCAGGTAGCCGAGCGCCGCCGACGTCACTCCGCTCCTCGCCACGTCCCATCGTCTCAGCGCCAAGCCTATAGGGATCTTGGGGATCTTGGGGATCTTGGCGAGCGGATCAAACCCAGGCGCGATGATCGCGGCCGCGATTACCGAGATAGCCTGAGACGCCGACTCCACTATCAGGCCGGTAGCGGCGACCGCGCCGCCGAGGGCCATCAAGACCAGATAGTTCACCGTTATCTGGCTCTGGTGGCGCAGACCGGTCTCCGCCTCCTCCCAGAGCGCCTCGTCGACATCGTTGGCGACCTTCCGCTCGTGCTCGGGGTCTACTATGCTCGACAGCTCGGAGGTCGAGACCGAGACTTGCCCCCGCTTGCGTGCCGCGTCGGCGAGCCTCATCACCTGATCCGCTCCGCGGTTGAGCGCGTGCACCGTCGCCACGTCGCCCGGCGGTTTGACCGACGCCCCACGCACGACGGACAGGTTGATCACTTGTTCCAGTTTCTCCAGCTCGCGGAGCAACGAGTCCGTGTAATCCTGAGGTGATGTGATCTCGATCGTTCTGTGCACGCGCCTCCCGTCGTAAGTTCTTACAAATAAGTGGGTATAGCTTCTCCGATCGCCAGACGCTTCCGGCTCGCTAAGCCCGGTTCTACTCGCGCCGGCACGCTACTGGTGCCACGGATAACCGCCTCTAGAACCCCTCGCTTACCCCAACCTCTAACCCTAGGCGCGGGCTCTGCACGCCTTAGGGCTTTCTGTGACTTACCGGCTCGCTTGGCTTGCTCTTCTGATTCGCATCTGCCCCTTAGGCGAGGTCAAGGGTGTTCTGCGCCATCTTTATGGAGGCGGCGTCAACCATCTGCCCGTCCACGCTTATGGAACCGCTCCCGGCAGCGTTTGCCTCCTCGTAGGCGGAGACTACCTTCTTAGCCCATTCCAGCTCTCGTTCGGTCGGCGAGAACACCTCGTTTACGATCTCCACTTGCCCCGGGTGGATACACCACTTGCCGTCGAAGCCCACAGAACGGGCGGCGAGACAACTCTTGCGCAATCCCTCCTCGTCCCGGTAGTCGGCGACGGGGCCGTCTATGGCCCGCAGGTCTGCGGCGCGGGCGGCGACGACGATACGGTGCATCGCGTAGTGGAAACGGTGGCCGGGATAGACCTCGTCCCACTCGTCCATCGTGCCGATGCTCGTATGCGGCATCCTGACGCTCGCGGCGTAGTCTCCGGGACCGAAGACGAGGGCTTCGAGGCGGTCGGTGGCACGGGCTATAGCGTCGATGTTGGTCAGACCCCTGGCCGTCTCTATCTGGGCTTCGAGCTTTATCTCTCCGGGCTCTAGATCGGCGCTCGCCTCTACGCTCTTGAGGAGAGTGTCTAACGTTACGAGGTCTTCGGGGCGTTCCACTTTGGGGACCAGGATCAGGTCGAGCCTCTCCCCCGCCTCCTCCACGACCTCGAGGACGTCCCTGTACCAGTACGGCGTGTCGAGCGAGTTCATGCGGTAGAAGGTCGGCCCGTCCCAGTCGAGCTCGTTTATCGCCCGGACGACGTTCTCCCGGGCGGCGGCCTTCTCGTTCGGGGCGACGGCGTCTTCGAGGTCGAGGAAGAAGAGGTCCGCCCCGGAGAGCGGACCCCTCTCTATCATCTTCCACTTCGAGCCGGGGACGGCCAGCACGGAGCGGGAGACCCTCACCCCTGCAAGCCTCTACCATCCAGCAGGGTCTCGACCGGCTCGCCCCGGATGGAGGCGTCGAGGACCTCCATCGGATGGGCCATCGGTATCTCGCGGTCCATCTTCTTTAGGCTCGCCTGGATCTGGAGCATGCAACCGGGGTTGGAGGTGACGATCATCTGCGCGCCGGTCTTGAGGACGTTCTTCGCCTTGCGCTCGCCCAACTCCGCGGCGGGCTCAGGCTCGACCATGTTGTAGATGCCGGCTGACCCGCAGCATACCTCGGCCTCGGTGATCTCCTTGACCTCCATTCCCGGTATCTGTTTGAGCGTCTTCCTCGGCTGCTGGCGGATCCCCTGCTGATGCGCGAGGTGGCAGGCGTCGTGGTAAGCCGCAGCTACCGGCAACGGGTGCCGCTCGGAGACTGTGCCTATCTCCTGCAGGAACTCCGAGACGTCCTTGACCTTTGCGGAGAACTTCTTCGCCCTAGCGGCGTACTCGGGGTCGTCACGCAGGAGGTAAGCATACTCCTTCATCGTTGAGCCGCACCCGGCGGCGTTGACGACCACGTGATCGAGGTTCTCCCTCTCAAAAGTGTCTATCGTCTTGCGCGCGAAGTTCAGCGACTCCTCCTCGCGCCCGGCGTGGGTCGAGAGCGCTCCACAGCACCCCTGGCTCTTCGGCGCGACTACTTCGCAGCCCTCGGCGGCGAGCACGCGCACGGTGGCGGAGTTGACCTGGGAGAAGAAGACCTGCTGGACGCAGCCGGTGAGGAAGCCTACGCGCCTGCGCCTCTCGCCGGTGGGCGAGGTGTGCTCGGGGATCTTCTCTTCCTTCCCGAGCTTCGGCATGAGCGCCTCCATCGCCCTCATCCGAGCGGGGAGACGGCTCATGATGCCGGCCCTCCTTAGCTTCTTGTCTATGCCGAAGCGCTGGTAGAGACGTAGAGGTCCGGCCGCGAGGCGCAGACGGCTCCGGTAGGGGAAGAGCTGGAAGATCATCTCGCGGAAAGCCTTGTCGTCGGCCCGGCGCTCGTAGCGCCGCTCGACCTGCGCCCTCGTCGCCTCGATGAGCTTGTCGTACTGCACGCCCGAGGGACAGGCGGTCACGCAGGCCATACACCCGAGACATAGGTCCCAGTGGCGGACCATCGTGTCGTTCATCGGCTCCTCGGTGAGGCCCTTGTTCATCAGGTAGATGCGCCCGCGCGGGGAGTCCATCTCCTCGCCGAAGAGGACGTAAGTCGGGCAGGTCGGCAAGCAGAAACCACAGTGGACGCAGTCGTCGATGAGGTCCTTCTCCGGCGGGTGATGGCTATCGAAGGCCGGGAAGGTGTAGCTCCCGCTCTCGGGCCGGTCCTTGCCCACCGTGTGCTGGAGCGATTCCGTCGTCGCCGCCAGCGTGCTCTGACCGATGTCTTGTGGGTTCCCGGCGCCGATGGCTCCGGCCATTGCCTGCTCGCGCGTGGTCCCCGACTGGTCGTCACGCCGCTCGGCGGCGTCGGTCGCGTCGTAGCGGTTGCCCGACTGCCGGGGGTCCGGCCTGTCCTGCTCTGTCACTAGATGCCTCCTAGAAAGCGACCGGGGTTAAGGATGCCCCGGGGATCGAACTTCTCTTTTACGCGCCGCGTGAGGCCGAGGTAGTCTCCCGCCGGCCCCCACGCGTCCAACCTCTTCTTTACTGGAACGGGAGCCTGGCGCACGACGACGCTCCCGCCCCTGCGAACCCAGATCTCGCGCAGCTCCTCGACGACCTGTGCCCGCGCCTCCTCTTCCCCCCCGGAGAGGGCGAGGTAGGTAACGCCGGCCCCGGCGTGGCCGGTGATACGGGGAGCGACACCCCTGCGCTCCGCCGCCCCCAGAGCCGAGTCGAGCACGCCCGTGAGCTCCGCCGGGGGGTGCGCTATCTTTATGGCTACCTCGTCGCCGGCACCCGGCGGCGTTAGCGGCCCGAGGTGATCCGCCTCCTCATCCGAGAGCGTTCGGACCTCGCCGAAGCCCCTCAACAGGTAAGACGTCGTCTCCGCCTGCGCGTCCACGCCCTTAGAGATACCTTCGATCAGGACGGTCAGAAGCCTCGCGTCCTCGCTCCAGTGCAGCTCGAGCGCGCTCGCGAAGACCTGCGAGTGCATAAGTGTCTGAGCCGCCTGCCCCGCCGCCAGGGTGTCGTTCAGCTCGACCGCTACCGTCCGGGCCGCCTCGGGCCTCGGGTGCAGCCGGAAGTTGCACGTCGCCAAGACTCCCAGAGTCCCGAGCGAGCCCGTGAAGAGCTTGCCGAGGTCGTAGCCTGCGACGTTCTTTACGACCTTGCCGCCGGCCTTCGCCACCGTCCCATCCGGGAGGACGACGGTGATCCCGATAATAAGGTCCCGAACAGTCCCATACCGGTACCTGCGCGGCCCCGAAGAGTTCGCGGCGACCACCCCACCGACCGTCGCCCCCGCGCCCTTCTCGGGTGGGTCTAGAGCCAGCATCTGATCGGAACGGCCGAGCCGCTCCTGCAAGGCCTCCAGGTTCAGCCCGGCCTGTACCCTCACCACCTGGTCACCGGGGACGTGCTCGATGACCTCGTTCATCCGCACGGTGCTTAGGATCAGGTCCAGCTCCCGCGGCGGGTTACCCCACCCCCTCTTGGTCCCGCCGCCACGGGGCGCGACCGTGAGGCCTTCGTCGTTTGCGAGCCTCATCAGCCTGCTCGTCTCCTCGATAGAGCCGGGCTCGACGACGAAAGAGGGAGCGACACCGTCCACGGCATCCTCGGAGGTTGCCTCGCGGGCGTGCTCTTCGCCGACTATCTCTTGCAGGTCTTCTAGAGAGACGTTTTTCGTACGTGTTTCCATCGTCTTCGACGCCTCCTAGAAGTTCTCAGCCAGGCCGGCCTTCTGGACCGGGTGCATGCGGAAGGGGCCGGGGCGCTCGCCGCAGAGGCGGGGGGTCGGGAAGATCTTGCCGGGGTTGCACAGGTTGTGCGGGTCGAAGGCACACCGGAGAAGCTGCATCGTGGCGAGGTCGTCGTCGGTGAACATCTTCGGCATGAACTTCTTCTTGTCCTCGCCGATGCCGTGCTCGCCGGTGAGCGAGCCGCCGTGCTCCAGACAGGTGAAGACGATATCCCCCGCCAGCTTCTCGGCCTTCTCGGCCTCGCCGGGGTTGTCGTTGTTGTAGAGGACGAGCGGATGGAGGTTGCCGTCGCCGGCGTGGAAGACGTTCGCGACGCGCATCCCATACTCCTCGCCGAGCTGGTTGATCCTCTTCAAGACCGCCCCGAGCTCCGTGCGCGGGACGACCGAGTCCTGCACGTAGTAGTCGTTGCTGATACGTCCCATCGCCGCGAACGCCGCCTTGCGTCCCTTCCAGAACAGCGCCCGCTCGGCGTCGTCCTCGGCGATCCTTATCTCCGAGGCGTTCGCCTCCTCGCAGGCTTTTATGGTCCTCTGGAACTGGTCCTCGACCTCAGCCTCCGGCCCGTCGAGCTCGACGATGAGGATAGCTTCGGCCTCCGGGAAGCCCGGGTGGACCGCCGTCTCCACCGCCTCGATGCACAGGGCGTCCATCATCTCGATGGCGGCAGGGACGATCCCGCCGCCTATGATCGCCGAGACCGCGTCCCCCGCAGCCTCGGTATCCTGGAACGCTGCGAGCAACGTCCTCACCGCCTCCGGCTTTCTGAGGAGCCTAAGCGTGATCTTGGTCGCTATCCCTAGAGTGCCCTCGGACCCGACGAGCGCGCCGAGCAGCTCATAGCCCGGGGCATCCGGCGACTTGCCGCCACCGATGTGTACGACCGATCCGTCGGCAAGGACGACCTCCGCGCCCATGACGTGGTTCGTGGTAAAGCCGTACTTCAAGCAGTGGACACCGCCAGAGTTCTCCGCCAGGTTTCCGCCGATCGAAGAGACGATCTGGCTCGCCGGGTCGGGAGCGTAGTAATAGCCCTCTCCGGCAACCTCCTGGCTAACCCAGATGTTTATTACGCCCGGCTCGACGACGATGCGCTGGTTTGGGATGTCCACTTCGAGGATCCTGCGCATCCGGGAGAGGACGACCAACACGCCCGATTCGACCGGCAGGGCGCCGCCTGAGAGCCCGGTACCGGAGCCGCGCGCGACGAACGGTATCCCCTCCTCGTAGCAGGTACGGACTATCTGCTGGACGTGTTCGGCGGTCTCGGGGAGGACGACGAGGTCCGGGATGACGCGGTAGTTCATCAAACCGTCGCACTCGTAGGAACGGAGTTGCTCGCGCTCGTGGATCACGCCCTCCGTACCGAGTATGGACTCCATCGTCCTTATAAGTTGCCCGCGCTCCATAAGCTCCTCCTCGGGGAGTCCCCAGTCCTCCTCATCCGCGCTATGCCCCTTCTTCTACGAGGGTGAGGAGGTTTGTACGTTGTCTGTTGTCCCTTCGATTCCTCCAATACTTGATCCACGATGACCATAAACGGCGACGGCGCCCCATCCTCTCCGCCTCCATAATCACCCGAACCTTTAGCCGCAATTCTACCTTAAAGCTTGGAGCGGGATAACGGCTCGGGTACTCCTCGCCCCGCCAGAGCCTCCAAACCCGCCTGTTACGCTCGATATCTGGCGAGAGCAACATCTTCGCCCCGAGAAGCAATCCACGTGGCGGCTTTGACGCGTACAAAGAGTTGGCAGGGTCGATAGCGGCTCGTCAGTGCCCGCTCCGGGAAGGGAGACTATGGTTCATGCTAGAACAAAGCACGACAACAGAGTACAACCTCTATCTATTATCCTCCTTCTCGCCCTCACCCTGATCCTCGCCGCCTGCGGAGGCGGGACGGATGCCGGAGGTGACGGTGGTAGCGAGTCTGCAGACGCCCCCGAACAAAGCGAGCCTACTCAGATGGCTTCGAATGCCGGACAGTACACGCTTCCGGGAGCGGTGGTCTACCCGGAGGGAGTCGCCTACCAGCCCCAGAACGACAGTTTCTTCGTCGGCAGCACCACGGACGGCACGATCTTCAGGGGCAACGTAGAGACCGGCGGCGAGGCCGAGGTATTTCTGGAACCAGGGAGCGACGGGCGAAAGACCGCCGTTGGCATGAAGGTAGACGCGCTCGGACGGCTGTTCATAGCCGGCGGTGATACGGGCCAAGCCTTCGTCTACGACACCTCTTCGGGGGACCTACTAAAGGTATTAGAGACGCCGAGCACCGAGGCGACTTTCATCAACGATGTGACCGTAACGCCCGACGGAAGCGCCTACTTCACTGACTCGATGCGGCCCGTACTGTTCAGGGCATCTTCTTCTGGCACAGCGGTAGGCGACGTCGAGCCGTGGTTGGACCTCAAAGAGACGGCCGTAGAGTACGGGGAGGGTTTCAACCTCAACGGCATCACCGCAACCGAGGACGGGCGATACCTGGTTACGGTGCAGTCGAACACGGGGAAGCTCTTCCGCATAGATACTCAGAGCCAGGAGGTTGTGGAGATAGACCTCGGTGGTGAGTCGCTGGAGAACGGTGACGGTATCCTGCTTGACGGTAGAACCCTGTACGTGGTACGCAACCGGCAGAGCCTGGTCTTCCCCGTCGAGCTCTCGCAGGACTTCGCGAGCGGCGAGGTCGGTCAGGGCTTCACGAACTCCTCGTTGGCTTACCCGACCACGATAGCCAAACACGACGATCACCTGCTCGTGGTCAACTCCCAGTTCGACAAGCGCCAGTCTGGCGAGGACCCGGAGCTGCCGTTCACGGTCTCCGAGATCGAAGTTCCCTGAACCTTTGGTAGAGCCTTCGCGCCATCTGGTCTCGGTTATACGGCGTACTTAGATGGCGTAGGGCAGTTATATACAGGAGGTAAGCATGAAAGCATTAAGTCTCGCACCGATGGCCCGGCTCGCGAGCCTCGCCCCGCTCGCCGTGCGGGCGATAGTCGGGATAATAATGATCGCGCACGGGCTGCAGAAGCTCACCGGGGGGCCGGCGAACTTCGGTCAAGGCCTTGCGGGGATGGGCGTACCCCTACCGGTGCTCATGGCATACGTAGTGACGTTCGTGGAGCTGATCGGCGGCATACTGCTTATTATCGGGCTCTTGTCGCGGCTCGCCGCCCTCTTGCTCACGATCGACCTCGCCGTGGCTATCCTGCTCGTGAAGGTCAACACGGGCCTCATCGCCCCCCAGGGCAGCGGAGCCGGCGCAGAGCTCGACCTGGCCCTTATAGCGGGGTTACTCGTGGTCCTCTTCGCGGGGCCGGGCAAGCTCTCGCTCGACTACGCGCTCGGCTTAGATAGGGACCCGATGACAGAAGGAACGACGACCGCCGCAGATCAGGCGAGGAGTGTCTAGAAAAAGTCCGCTCTACCGGCGGGCGCGCATGACGTCCGCTAGCGGCGTCATGCGGATGCCGAGGAAGCCTCGCGAGAGAGCGGAGGATGGTTCGCGTCGAAGCCTGAATTCGCATGTGTAGAGCAGCCGCTGGGCAGGCAGATAGACGAAGTAAAACAGCTGTAAGACAGGTCAGACGGGAACAGAGCTAAGCTCACATCTGGGCAGCTGTTAGATGCTCTCCATAAGGAAGAGCGGGAATATTCACTCCATTAAGAAGCTTGCCGCGAACGAGGAGACCAGAAAGAAGACGAAGTCCTGTTGCAGAAGATAACGAGCGAGAAGATATAAGGCGCAAGAGGAGGTACCTCTCGTAGGGGTCGGTCTTAGAATCGGCAGCGGCTAGCGGCGGGCGAAGCTCAGGCTCCTAGCATGCAGTCTAAGATGGATGGCGCCTAAGGCAGGCGGAACTCGGCTTCGCCCGGTCGATACCCTCCAGCGTCTGACCCGCAGTCATCTCCTCCTGCGGCGAGCAGAGTCCGGGCTCACTCTGTCGCTCTCGCGTGCCTTTTGGTCGCCTATTACCCTCCTCCTCTCCAGCGCAGCGCTTTCGAATTCTCGGCGGCGCGATCCACCTCGCGCGTCCGCGCGAGGTTAGGAGTTGCGCAGATATCGCCGCGCGGTTAATCTGCTGCAAGGGGCGGATCTGCGCTAGTGAGGGAGAGGAGAACACCCAGCTTATGTTCGAGCAATTCACCCAAAATTACATTCCTCTGGGGAATGTGTACGTCTCGGCGATCTTCGCCGCAATACCAGTGGTCCTCATTCTGGTAATGCTCGGGGTTCTGCGTACCAAGGCGCATTGGGCCGCGCTCGTGGGGCTAGTCGCATCCCTTCTGCTCGCCGTCCTCTTCTACGGGATGCCTATCGGTCTGGCTGGTTCTTCGGCGGTTCTGGGGGCGCTCTTCGGGTTGTGGCCTATTGTCTGGATCGTAATAAACGCGCTCTTCTTGCATAACCTCACCGTGGAGACCGGCAAGTTCGACATCGTGAGAGATTCGCTGGCCAACCTGACAACCGACCGCAGGATACAGGCGCTCATCATCGCGTTCGCGTTCGGAGCGCTCCTCGAAGGCATCGCGGGCTTCGGGGCTCCCGTGGCGATCACGGCGGCGATTCTGGCCAGTCTGGGCTTCAATCCGCTCTACGCCGCCGCTATAGCGTTGCTCGCCAACACAGCCCCGGTGGCTTTCGGCTCCCTGGGCGTGCCGGTGACCACTCTGGGTGGTCTCGTAGCGCCGATCGTAGGCGGCGAGACGGGCGAGGTAACCAACGCGCTCTCGGCGATGATTGGCCGTCAGCTTCCTGTATTCTCGCTTATCGTTCCGGGGTTCATGATCTACGTGATGGCCGGCTGGCGCGGCATGATGCAGGTTCTACCCGCCGTCCTGACCGCCGGCGTCTCCTTCGCTGTCGGCCAGTTCCTAGCGGCTAACTTCCTCGGGCCGGTTCTGGTGGACGTACTCGCAGCGCTCTTCGCGCTGGGCGCCCTGTACCTGCTCCTGCGCGTCTGGCAGCCACAGACGACCTGGCGTTTCCCGGACGAGCCGGAGGAGGAGCCTGCCGGGAGCGGGTTCGCAGCGGGTACGCCTTCGGTGGACCGGGATGATTCAAGGTCTGGGGGGACGTTCCAGGCCTTTCTGCCGTACATAATCCTCATCGTGATCGTTGTTCTCTCACGAATAACCGACCTCGCCTCAGGCCTCAAGGGCACAGCGCTGGATATACCCGCGCTCCTCAACAAGGCGACCTTCGTGTTTAAGTGGCCGGGCCTCGACGGACTGGTTATCCGCCAACCTCCTATAGTTCCCTCTGAGTCACCGTACACCGCCGAGTTCACGTTCAACATTCTCTCCGCAGCCGGGACCGTGGTGCTCTTCTCGGCGATCATTGCAGGGTTCGTGATGGGCGCGGGCCTGGGCACCCAGCTCAGGGTCTACGGGCGGACGCTCAACCAGCTCAAGCTCGCCATCTTGACCATCGCCCTGATCCTGGCTCTCGCCTATGTTATGAACTACTCGGGGGCGACTTCGACTTTGGGCCTAGCGTTCGCCGGCACGGGTTTTTTCTTCCCGTTCTTCTCGGCGTTTATCGGGTGGCTCGGGGTAGTGTTGACGGGTTCGGATACCTCGGCGAATGCCCTCTTCGGCCCGATGCAGACCGTCACCGCCCAGAGCCTCGGCATCGAACCGGCACTCGCCGGAGCGACCAACTCATCGGGCGGCGTAATGGGCAAGATGATCAGTCCTCAGAATCTCTCCGTCGGCGCCTCGGCGATCGGCCAGGTGGGCCGCGAGCCGGAAATCTTCCGCCTGTGCATCAAGTGGTCGCTGGTCCTCACGGTCGCGATGGGCATCCTCGCTATGATCCAGGCGTATCTGATCCCCTGGATTATTCCGCCTCTAGTCGGAGGATAGCGTCAACATTCGAACCACGAGAAGGGGGCAGTCTAGCATCTGCCCCCTTCTCGTTTGTTGCTTGTACTCTCCAAGCAAACCTGCTTACCGGTTTAGATGCTGAGGCTATTTAGTCCTTCACACAATGCAGCGTCGGGGCTGGCCGATTTTCTCCATCGTCTCGTTCTAGACCGTCTTCAAACGCGCCGTTTGGTACGATCCTTGCCCTGCCCACACGGCGCCTCTCCCCAGGGGCTGGCGTTTCGATCGGTCCTCTGGAGAGCTACTCGTATCTAGTAACTACGTACGGCGCAGCATCCCAACACTTCTCTCCCATAACGGACCGGCGTGTGTCCTAGAGGACTAATTTAGCGAGCCATGATAGAAGGCAGGCTTGGTTATCGCGTTCGTGAGGGCTCTTCAGGCAAGGTCGTCGTGGTCCCCGCTCTTACGGACTCCCGAGAGACCGCGCGGCTCGTGGATAGGGTCGAAGTCGAGCACAGTGTAATCCGGGATGAGCGCTTCGTTCTTGCCGTTAGCGGCCTCTCCTACGGACTCCACAGTTTTGTGCCGGGCAGCCTTCGCGCTGCTCGTTCGCGTCTCGCATCCTATCTTCTCCTCGCAGGATGGAGGGGCCGGTGTCTTCGGGTATGTCTGAAACGAGCTATTGCAGGTCTTGTGCCCGTTCAGGATGTACCGTACGAACTCGTTCCTGCCCCTGCACATAAGGTTTTGGTCCACGAGCGGCAGCGGATCGAGAGCCACGCTCTTCACGCTCGCGCAGGGGCCGTAGAGCAGCGAGACTAGCTCCCCCAGGGTCGTCTCCCTGGCCCGCCAATACGTCTCCGGCGTCTCCAGTTGGAGGAACATCTCGGCTTCATCCTCGAAGCTGAAGATCGGTAGAGTCTCTCTATTCCTATGGCGAAGAGTCAACACCTGCATCTGCCCGTCGTCTTGTCTTGCTATTACCCAGAGTGGTCTCGCCCCGTTTCCTATCACTAGCCACCTACCGCTTTCTCTAAAACTTGACGTTCTCCGCGTCCCTGCGTGCCTCGATCTCGAACCATGAGCGTAGTTCGTGAAGGTTGTTTCGTAAGCTCACCGCATGATTTGGTTCGGCGCGGCCTAGGTCTTCCTGGAGCCCCCAGATAAGCCCGATCAGACGCCTAGTGTGCCCCGGCAGCGTAGGCTGACCGACCTCACCCCACATCGATGCGGCTTTGACGTTCGCATTCTTGAGCACCTCGTTGGTCCCGCGCAGATCTTCCTTCTCAAGAGCTTCCTCTGCCCCCAACAGAATCCGGTCCAACTGCTCGTAGTCCTCGCTCGTCCGCCGTCTCTCGTCTTCCATCTTGCCTCCAGTACAGCCGTCGTATCCCCCTGGTACAGCTAGGCCTTCGTCGATCAAACCGCCTGTTTCTCCGCCAGAGCGGGAAGAGCAGGTAGGCCACCCGACGCCGAAGAACCACAGATGCTCCGAAGGCCTTTCGCTCTCGACCTTCTCCCAGGGTGCGGTTAGCTCGAGTCTATGCCTGAGCGAGGAGACGTCGAAGCCGAGGTAAGGTGTAGCGAACCCCTTCTCTTATCAGACACTCCTTTGACCGATCCTCTCGTAGGCATCGAAGAACGACTTGATCTCCTGTTGGCACCGCACGAGGGACTCCGCACAAAAAGCTAGATACGACCCGCCGTCCTCCGTGATCGCGTAGCTCCGCTCCGGTGCCTCATGATCGTCCCCGTCACGGTTACAAAAGACCATGCCCTCGTCCTCCATCTGGTTTAAGGCCCGGTACAAGTCCCCTCGCCGCCTTTCACGGAAGCCGAGTTCGGACATTCTCCGCCTCAACTCTTGCCCGAGGGAGACGCCCCGTCGTAGACCGAGTAGCAAGAAGGGTACAAGCCAGACGCTAGAGGGCGCCCCCAACACGTTACCGCTCATCCGCAGCACCGCGACACGGTGGCAAGCAACATGCATAACTCCAGACTACCCGGACTGTCAAATCGGTACAACATGTCGGTCTCAGCATCTGGCGGTACCACCTCCCTAAATGGTTAGGCTCCCTTCAACTTCCCCGTTGCGCTAGCCATCATATCGGATACCATGTGTTCGAAGGTCCACAAAACCCTTGCTAAATGCCAAAATGGTCCAAAATATGCATCCTCCTTTTTGGCTAGCGCGGATAGGTTGAGATGCTAGGCGACTCTATACTCTGGTCGCGTCATACCTAACTCGATTTCTTCGATCGTACGCCTCTTTGGCATATATAACTCGATGTTGCAGGGTAGAGAAGCCCGGTCAACAGATCGAGGAGGGTTTGAGAGGCTTATGAGGGATACATCGGGCAGCTCAGAGGCGCCGGTAGAGCCCGGTGAGTCTGAGGGACTCTCAGAACAAGTCCAGGACTCATATGTTGGGTCTCGTAGACGTCCTTCGGTAAGCGTGATCATACCCGCCCTCAACGAGGAGCGCCACGTCGGTACGCTGCTCTCGGACGTCTTCGGGCAGGTGAGGGAGGAGGATGAGGTTATAGTCGTAGACGCGGGCTCGGAGGACGATACCGTTCAGATTGTCGGGGGCTTCCCGGATACTACGCTACTGGCCGGCTCCCCCCCCGTGGCGGCGGGCAGGAATCTGGGCGGCCGGAGAGCCCAGGGGGACCTTCTGATCTTCCTCGACGCCGACACGCGGCTCCCGGAGAAATCCTTGGAGCGTTTCGTTGGGGAGTTCGAAATGAGGCGGCTGGATGTCGCGTGCCCCCTGTACGTCCCGTACCGCTCGACGCCGGCGATAAGGGGCGTCTTCACCTTCTTCAACCTGCTCTTCAAGGCCACGGAGAAGCTCATGCCCTCGGGGGCCGGTCACTGCATCGCGGCAAGAGGAGAGGTCTTCCGACTGAGCGAAGGCTTCGATACCACCCTGAAGTTTGACGATATAGAGTTGATCCGTCGCCTCGCAAAGGGACGACGTTTCGGAATCGTCGCGGAGCGGGTATACGTCTCCGATCGGCGCTACAGGAAGTACGGCATCGGGAACATGCTGCTGAGGTACATGCTCTTGTCGTTCTTCTTTGCCCTCGGGAGATACAGGTGGGCGAACCGGGTCGAATACGAGTTCGGCAAGTACGGCCCACGAGAGGAGTAAGAAGTGCGGATAGTCTCGACAAAGACACACGGGATACTCGACTACCTGACGGGGGCGAGCCTACTCACGGCCCCCAAGCTGCTTGGAATAGAGGACGAGCCCTCCGCGGCGCGCGTTCTCAGGATGGCAGGGGGCGGCGCGACCGCCTACAGTCTGCTCACCGACTACGAGCTCGGTCTCGTCAAGGTACTGCCGATGCCGCTACACCTGGCCCTGGACACCGCTAGCGGCGTGCTGCTCGCCTCCTCGCCCTGGCTCTTCGGTTTTGCCGACAAGGGATCGCGCTACTGGCTGCCGCACGTGCTGGTCGGGGCTACCGAAGTCCTCGCCGCCGCGACGACTAAGACCCGATAGACGAGCTATGTTCGAGACCAGGATTAGCACGGGCCAGCTCGTCTTGCGTACGCTAGGTCTCGGCGCGGTTGCTGGGATCCGGTCCATGAGCGCGCCGGCTCAGTTGAGCCGGGCGGCCTCAGGCGGCAGGATCGACGGTATCGAGAAGACGCTGTTCGCGTCGCTCGCCTCGACCAGAGTATCCCGACTTCTCACGGTCCTGGCCGTGGGCGAGATGATCGCGGACAAGTACTCCGGAGCGCCGGATAGAGTCTCGACTCCCGGCCTCTTCGGAAGGGCTGCCTCGGGCGCCCTCGTCGGGGCAGCGTTGTTCGCCTCCTCGGGTCGTCAGGGAAAGAGTGGTGCTGCGCTCGGCCTGATCTCCGCCGTGGCGGCCTCTTACCCCTCGTACTACTTACGGGTCGGGCTGCTGGAGAGATCTAACCTCCCGAACTGGGCTCTGGGCCTGCTAGAGGACGTCTTCGCCGAAGGTCTCGGGGCGCTCTCTCTAAAGCAGTAGCCCACGAATCACAGGCTGTGCCCAAACGCTTATCTCAACCTGCGCGTGTTCGGCCATCCCACACTAACTACCGGAGAAGATGGAGTCGCTGGTTATCGAAGATCAGTCCCTGATCTAGATGAGACTGACGGAGCTCAGGAACGACGGAGAGGACCGCTGCAAGCACCCTGACTTTGGCAGTACGATCGGCGGGTCAGGACCGAAGCCGAGAGCGCAAGGGCAGACCGGTCGACGAACGCTGTGGAATCCGGTAGCGTCGGGGGCGACAGGCAAGACGAACCCAAGGCCGCCGAACGATGCGCTCCCCCAGTTCTCGCTAGAAGGCTAGACCTCGTTGAGAGATGTCTAGGCGCTCTCTTAACCTCGAAGGCGCGACAAGCCCCGTATCATCAAGAGGGGGCGGGTCCGTAGAACGGGCTACATCAGGTTGGTCGCACCATACAGCTCGTAAGAGGGTTTAGAAGAGCGGCGAGCGCGCTTATCATGCGACAGTTACCTACATCGCACACAAAATTGCACAAAAGTGTGTAATGTTTCTTCATGCGTGCCAGTTTATACTTGCGTCGCCACAGTTTCCGAGCCGGCGCTCTCTTTCCCATTTTCCCACCATCCCCGGGCGCCGGCTCTGTTCACGTCGCGAATCAGTAGGCCACGCGGTCGAATGTGAGCTAGATAATGTCTCTGGTCGTACTGTGCGCAGCATTGTTCAGCGCCTCGCAGATCAGGTTGGTCTGCTCGTTCGCTTTCCTCGCTCGCTCCTCGATGCACGGCGCCGCGTGATCTTCTTGTGTTCGCCCGGGTGGCGAGCTTCCTCGACATTGCCCCGTTCTCCTACAGGGTATTCAGCGCCACGTACAACCCGCTATCCAGGGCCTCGGCCTTCTCGTTTAGCATGCTTCGGCAGTGTAGGCGTGCCCGGCGCGGGGAAGCCACCAGCAAGGCTTATAGCGACGGGTTGGATCTCTGCCCGCGACATGATCCGCGCAGAGGCAGAGAGATAAACGACGATAACACGGACGCCGTCTCTGGCCCGCTAGCACGAAATTCTTGAGAAACCTACATAATAGTATGTACTCTTGGCCCAAAAGATGTAACATATAGTGCGCCGCCGAGAGGTGGTGAGTAATGGGAAAGGGCTTACCACCCGCGGATCGGTGCTTTACGACTCTTCTTCGGTGATGCATCGATCTGCGGGCGGTCGTTTGAGAGACGAGCAGTAACAGGAAGTCTCATGACCGACGTGAGGATCGACACGGCGAATCCGGCCAGAGGCGAACCGGTAGTATAAAAGGGGATCACACACGGGATCCTGGCCGTTCAGGGCTTGCGCGCGTCTCTTCTGCATCCCTTCTCTCCTTCTCGAAACGAGTCCAACATCGCGGCTGCAGACCCGCAGGTAGAGGACTACGACCGCAGACTATCGATGAGGTCGAGGGGCCAAGGGAATACCGCGCCGACCTGATCTAGCGCTTCGACCGCAGCCTGGTCTGAGCACGAGCTGCCGACCTCATCTACCCGACCGTGAGGCTTTCTTCACCATAAAACAGCCGTTGCCGATGGATGCCGGACCGGCAGATGAGCTATGATACGGGAGTACTTTAAGGGGGATCGGAGCTATGCTCCCGGACGGAGAGAAGGGGTCGACCTTGCGAGTGGCGCTCTTCATCACCTGCTTTAACGATACGCTCTTTCCAGAGACCGGTCGAGCGACCGTAGAGGTGCTCGAAAGGCTGGGGGTACGGGTGGACTTCCCGCTCGAACAGACCTGCTGCGGCCAGATGCATTTCAACACCGGCTACCAGCGCGAGGCGATCCCGCTCGTCCGTCGCTTCGTCGAAGTATTCAAGGGCTACGACGCTATCGTAGCCCCCTCGGGCTCATGCGTCGGCATGGTCCGCGAACTCTACCCGATGGCCGCCGAGCTCGCGCACGACAAACGGCTCGCCGCTGACGTCGAAGAGCTGGCCCCAAAGGTCTTCGAGCTCTCCGAGTTCCTGGTCAACAAGCTAAGCGTTACGGATGTCGGCGCCTACTATCCGCACCGGGTCACCTACCACCCGACCTGCCACTCTTTACGGATGCTCAAGGTCGGCGACGCGCCCCTGAAGCTCCTGCGAACCGTGAACGGCATAGACCTCGTCGAGCTGCCGGAGGCGAAGGAGTGCTGCGGTTTCGGCGGGACCTTCGCCGTCAAGAACGCCGACACCTCCATCGCGATGCTCTCGGACAAGCTCCGGCACGTCATGGAGACCGAGGCCGAAGTGTGCACCGCCGGGGACAACTCGTGCCTGATGCACATCGGCGGCGGTCTCAAGCGCCAGCGGGTCGGCGTGAGGGCCGTACACCTGGCCGAGATACTCGCCAGCGAAGCTATAGAGGAAAGGGAGTAGCCGTGAAGATCAAAGCGCCCGACGCCTTCTCGGGCGGCAGGACACCATCCTTCGAGCAGTCTGCCCGCGAGAGCCTCGCCGATACTCAGCTCCGGCGCAACCTCGGTAAGGCGACCCAGACCATCCGCCGCAAGCGGGGTGTTGCTGTAGCCGAGATGCCGGACTGGGAGCAGCTCAGGGAGGCCGGACGCGCCCTGAAGGCGCGTACGCTTCGCCACCTCGACGAGTACCTGCTTCAGCTCGAAGAGTCCGTAAAGAGGGCCGGGGGGCAAGTGCATTGGGCGCGGGACGCCGAAGAGGCGAACGGGATCGTCGCAGAGATCGCGAAGAGCCACCGCGCCAGAGAAGTGGTCAAGGTCAAGTCGATCGCGACCGACGAGACCAAGCTAAACGAGCACCTGGAAAGAGAGGGCATCGAGGCTTTCGAGACGGACCTCGCGGAGCTCATCATACAGCTCGCCGGGGAGACCTCTTCGCACATCCTGGTGCCGGCGATCCACAAGAACCGCTCGGAGATCCGGGAGCTCTTTATGCAGAAGCTCGGCGCCCGCGACCTCTCGGATAGCCCGCCAGACCTGGCCAACGTGGCGCGTCTGTACCTGCGCGAGAAGTTCCTAAAGGCGAAGGTCGGCATAAGCGGCGCCAACTTCGCCGTCGCCGAGACGGGGACGGTGTGCGTAGTCGAGTCAGAGGGGAACGGGCGGATGTGTACGACGCTCCCACCGGTGCTCGTGACGCTCATGGGGATCGAGAAAGTAATCCCGGCCTGGCGAGATTACGAGGTCTTTATGCAGCTCCTCCCCCGCTCCTCGACGGCGGAGCGGATGAACCCGTACACTACGTTCTGGACGGGCGTGTCGGAGGGCGACGGGCCGCAGGAATTCCACCTTATCCTCTTGGACAACGGGCGGACCGAGGTCCTTGCGGATGAGATCGGGCGCCAGACCCTGAACTGCATCCGCTGCTCGGCCTGCCTGAACGTCTGCCCCGTCTACGAGCGTACCGGCGGCCACGCCTACAACTCGGTCTACCCTGGGCCGATAGGCGCCATCCTGACGCCGCAACTCGTCGGCATCGGCAAGCCCGGCTCGGACTCGCTGCCCTACGCCTCCTCGCTATGCGGCGCGTGCTACGAGGTCTGTCCGGTGAAGATAAACATCCCGGAGGTGCTCATACACCTGCGCGGCAGGGTGGTGCGTCACAAACAAGACGAAGGCGGCGTAAAGGGTAAGCTGGACCCGGAGAACGTGGCGATGAAGGCTATGGCCAAGACTTTCTCGGATCGCAGGCTATACGAGGGCGCCCAAAGGGCGGCGAGGATAGGCCAGTGGCCGCTGGCGAGAGGCGGCGCGATCCACCGCCTCCCCGGCAGGCTCGCCGGATGGACCGAGGCGCGCGAGCTGAAGCCCGTCCCGAAACAGACCTTCCGGGAGTGGTGGAGGTCGAGGAACGGCTCGGCGATGGAAGGGCCGGGCGCGTGACCTCTGCGAGAGAGGAGGTCCTGCGGCGCATCCGTCGCGCCACACACGACGTCCCCAAGGACGAGCGTCCCGAAGATCTCTCGATCGATCGCGGCTACCGCAAGCAGGATGACGCCTCGCGCGAGGAGATCGTCGCGCGCTTCGCCGAGAGAGCCGCCGAGTACGAATCTACCGTCCACCGCGTTAACGAAGACGAACTGCCCCGCGCCATAGTCGAAGCCTGCGAGCGACGCGGCATAGAGCGGCTCGTCGTACCCCCCGGCCTCCCTGATGGCTGGCTCCCCGACGGCGTGGAGTTGCTACGCGACGGCGCGAGTACGCGGCTCTCCAACGAGGAGCTAGACCGGAGCGACGGCGTGCTCACCGGCTGCGCCCTAGGAATCTCCCAGACCGGCACCATCGTCCTCGACGCCGGGGAGGCGCAGGGCCGCCGCGCCCTGACGCTGCTTCCCGACTACCACCTGTGCGTCGTGCGGGAGGAGCAAGTGGTGGGGCTCGTACCCGAGGCTTTCGCGGAGCTCGAAGAGACCGTAAAGGACGAGGGACGGGCGATCACCTTCATCTCCGGCCCCTCGGCGACCTCGGACATAGAGCTAAACCGGGTAGAGGGTGTGCACGGCCCGCGCACTCTAGAGGTACTCATCGTCGAGTGAAGAGAGTAGACAGCGAGCGGTTTCTCTCCTCAAAGGTTACTTCCTCTCATGGCTTTGCCCCAATAGACCTACAAGCAGAGCCGGAACTTTTTGTATTCCGGCTCTCGCATATACCCTTTTTGTACAAACAGCGCACGATAAGTCAGCGCTTGGTCGCCACCACCTCAAGATAGTCGCCCGGCCACACCGCCGTCTCGTCATCCGAGCGATTGTAGCGGTGGATCAAGTCTTTCATATCGCTCGCCAGCGTATCTTGCCCGGGTTTGTCGAGCGTCTCGAAGGCTCTCTGGAGGGGGCCTAAGTAGGCCCGGAAGAAATCCACGTAGTATCTCGCCGACGGGTAACGAAAAACGAAGCTGCGCCGCGTAGTCTGGAGCGAGCTAGTGCCTTCGCCGAAGAGTTCGCGCAACCGCTCCTCTGTACCCCACAGCATGGGCGGCTTCAGGCCGGGAGGCGGGGGCACGTGCTTGCCGATGATCCGGAAGAAGTCCCCGACGAAGCCGTCGGGCGTCCAGTTGGCGAGTCCTATCTTGCCTCCCGGTCGGCAGACGCGCAGCAACTCGCTCGCCGCCCTCTCCTGGTCAGGTGCGAACATAGCGCCTATGGTAGTGAGCACATAGTCGAAGGAGGCATCAGGGAAGGGTATATCTTCAGCATCGCCCTCCCGGAAGTCGACCTCCAGACCCTCGACGGACGCGCGCTCGCGCCCCTCTTTGAGCAGGGCCGGGACGTAATCTATCCGGTCACCTCGCAGAAGCGGCGAGCGGCGGCAAGAGCCGTGTTGCCGTTGCCCGTCGCCACGTCCAACACCCGCCGGCCGGGGCGCAGATCAACGGCTTCGCACAACAACTCGGCGATGAGGAGCAACGTAACGCCGGGTTTCCCGTAGTCTCCCGAAGACCACGCCTGCTGCTGGCGTTCCTTGATCGCCGCCAGGTCGGGCGTCTGGGGCTGCGTGCTCATACCTCTCCTCCTTCGAACCACATAACCTCTCCTCCTTCGAACCACATACTCTCGATAGCACGTTCAATATTTACTGTATCCCTGATACGTAGGAACCGAAACACTTCGGAGGTAGCTTTCAGTCGGACAGCGAGCTTTCCCGCATACAGGATGTATGCTAGCTTTAACGTATGGATAATTCTCGGATCAGAGTTAGATATGCGCCGAGCCCCACAGGCTCGCTACACGTCGGCGGCGTGCGTACCGCGCTCTTCAACTGGCTCTTTGCCCGCAAGAACAACGGCACGTTCGCTTTGCGCATAGAGGACACTGACCTCGAACGCTCCACCGAGGAGTCGGTCGAGCAGCTCAAGCGGTCCCTACGCTGGATCGGTCTTGAGTGGGACGAGGGTCCAGAGGTGGATGGATCTTACGGTCCCTACCGCCAGACCGAGCGCTTCGAGCTCTATCGCGAGGCGGCGAGGCAGCTCCTCGACTCGGGGGCAGCCTACTACGACTTCGCCACCCCCGAGGAGCTAGCGGAGCTCCGGGAGAAGGCGCGAGCCGAGAAGCGGCAACCGATCTACACTGGCGGCGAGTACCGCGAGATGGACCCGGACGAGGCTAAGAGAAAGATAGAAGCCGGGGAGCCGTACACCGTGCGCATGAAGACGCCACGCGAGGGGCAGACGGTTGTTGAGGACATGATCCGGGGTCCCGTCACCTTCGAGAACGCGAACCTCGAAGACTTCGTGCTGATGAAGTCGACCGACACCCCGACCTATAACTTCGCCGCCGCCATCGACGACGCGTGGATGGAGATCAGCCACGTTATAAGGGGCGACGACCACCTCTCGAACACGCCGCGCCAGATCCTGATCTACAAAGCTCTCGGCCGCGAGCTACCGGCCTTCGCCCACGTCCCTCAAGTCCTCGGCCCGGACAAGAAGAAGCTCTCCAAGCGACACGGCGCGGCGAGCGTCGAGGACTTCGCGGCGCAGGGCTACCTGCCGGAGGCCCTCTTCAACTACCTGGCGCTACTGGGGGCCGGCTACGCGGCGGACGAGGAGATCTTCTCCCCCGACGAGCTCGCCGAACGGTTTCGCATAGACCGCGTCAGCGGCAACCCGGCCGTCTTCGACGAGAAGAAGCTGAACTCCGTAAACGCCATCTACCTGCGGCGCAAGAGTCCCGAGGAGCTCGCCCTCGTAGCCGCCCCCATGCTCGTAGAGTCGGGCGCCGCGACCGAAGACGAGCTGCAGAGCGACATGCCGCGCCTTACACAGATAATGGCGCTTCTCAGGGACCGCCTGAGCCGCATCACGGAGATCCCCGACGCCGCGGGCTACTTCTACGGCGGCGAGCTGGAGTACGAAGGACAGGAGTTCGAGAAGCAGCTCGGCAAGGAGTTCGTCCGTGAGAACTTCCCTGAGCTGATCGAACGCCTCAAAGACCTGCCGGAGTGGACGGAAGAGACCCTCGAAGAAGCCGTGCGGGGTCTCGCCGCCGAGAAGGAGAAGGGTGCTAGGCACCTGATCCACCCTCTACGCTTCGCCGCGACGGGCCGCACCGTGAGCGCCGGCCTCTTCGAGACCCTGGCCCTGTTGGGCCGCGAACGTACCTTGATGCGCCTCGAAAAAGCCGCCAAAGAGATGAAACACCTGCCGGTCTGAGAGCCGCCGTCAGCGGCGCAACATCGAGCAGTAACATCGTACGCTGCCTGCTACGAACCCTTTGACGAACGAGCGATCATCGTTTAAACTCTGGCCCGGTTCGAGAGAACCTCCCGGCCCCATCGTCTAGAGGCCTAGGACATCGCCCTCTCACGGCGAAAACCGGGGTTCGAACCCCCGTGGGGTCACTCTTAAAGCCCGCTTCGGCGGGCTTTTCTCATGCCAGAAGAGCCCCTACTCCAAACTCCTTGTCAGCCTTCATCTACGGCGTTTTGCTTACAGAATAGTTACCAGCTACTTCAGCTTTTGCTACAACCGCAGCTTGCACAAGAACGGTGATCTGTGTTTCTATGTCCCGTCATACTTGGTGTTACGCAAACGGCCCTGCCGGTAGGCACGTTGACCCGGAGGCGCGTACTACAGCGCCGCCGGCTTCGGCCAGTAGTACCGGCATCTGATACGGCTTATCGGTCTGATTCGAGGGGAGAGAAGTTCATGCAAAGCCAGCGAAACCACTCTAAGGTCTTCAGCGTCGAGCTATTCCCGCCCAAGACGCCCGCGGGAGAGGAGAACCTCACCGTGGCTCTCGGACCTCTTGCGATGCTGGAACCGGCGTTCTTCTCGGTGACCTTCGGCGCCGGTGGCACGACCCGCTCGGGCACCATCGAGACCGTGGTCAGGACGATGAACGAGACCGGTATCGAGGTGGCCCCACACCTGTCCTGCATCGAGGGCACCCGCGAGAGCATCGGTGGATTCCTCGAGCGGTACAAGGAAGCCGGAGTGCGCCGTATCGTCGCGTTGAGGGGCGACCTGCCGGGTGATATGGAGAGTCCGGGCGTCTTTAGCTGTGCCACCGAGCTGGTTGAATTCATTCGCGAGCAGACTGGCGATTACTTTCATATCGAGGTGGGTTGCTACCCGGAATTCCACCCCGAAGCAGAATCAGCCTTCGCAGATCTAGCATACTTTCGCGAGAAGGTGGAGGCGGGCGCCGACTCGGCCATGACTCAGTTTTTCTACAATGCCGACGCCTATTTCAACTTCGTGGACCAAGTCGAGCGCATAGGCGTGGACATCCCCATCATCCCCGGCATTATGCCGATCTGGGACTACCCGAAGGTCGCCAGCTTCTCAGCCGGGTGCGGGGCAGAGATCCCGCTGTGGTTGAAGAAGCAGATGGAGGCATACGGCGACGACGCCAGTTCGCAACGACAGCTCGGCATCGAGTTCGTCACCGACCTGTGTCAAAGGTTGCTGGACGCCGGGGCGCCGGGCCTGCATTTCTACGCCCTAAACCGCGCTGAGCCAACGTCGACGATCTGGAACGGTCTCGGCCTGCCGGTCGCTGACGCTTCATTGCTGCCCAGGCGTCGAGGCGAGTAACCGGCACTCAGGACGCTACGTTCCAGCTCCGCCATCAACGTGGTCGCCATCGTGGCGAGTCAGCCCCATCGCATTAGCTAACAGGCCTATCGCGATGGGGTACGAGGCCTGGCGCACCTTCCGAGAATCGACGGTGTCGGCCGTTCGGTGAAAGGACTATGCCAACGTTCACTCTGCTGCCCGTTCTGCTCGCTCCTTTATCCCTTCGAGCCTTCTTCGCTCGATGATGCCGTGGGAAATCTCATCGCCTAGCGGTAGTAGTTAAAGATGCTGTGGAGACGGGTTTCTGCGCATACACGTTAGCGGCAGTTCCGTGAACATGGTATCAGGGCCTAACCACTAGCCTATCACCAGCTCTATCTCCGGCTCCTGGCCCAGAGCGGCGGAGAAATAAGCGGTGTGTACTGTCCATCGTCTAGAAGCCTAGGATATTGCCCTCTCACGGCGAAAACCGGAGTTCGAACCCCCGTGGGGTCACTCTTAAAGCCCGCTCCGGCGGGCTTTTCTCATGCCAGAAGGGCGAGCGCGAAAGCCGCGCCGCCCCCTGCCCCCGCGAGCGTCTGCGGGAGGGTGTGAGCACTCGCGGCGACACGCGACCACAAGACGGCCGGAAGTACCACCAGGAAGAGAAGGCCGGACAGGCCAAGGACGAGAAGGCCGGCTGTGGCGGCGTGTCCGGCGACGGCCGCGTGGGCGCTTGCCTTCCAGAAGAGGGTCACGGCGGCTACCGTAGCGCTGGCGAGGCCCATCGAGAGGCTCGTTCGGAGTAGGGCGCCGGGAGCGGCGAGGAGGGCCAGAACAGCGAGGAGAGCTACGAAGGCAGCGAGCAAGACGAGGGCGGGCATTATGCGCTGGCTCCTCGTAGAGATCCAGAAATCCCCTACCCTCCTCCTGCGCCGGAGCAGCAGTACGTACCCAGCCACGACGGCCGCCGCGAAGATCTCGACGCCACTGTAGAGGATAGCCTGAAACGTCGTGGCCGCTTGAGAGAAGGCCACGAGCACGTAGAGCGCGGTGAAGATGGAGAACGGGTTCAGGACGTTGGTGAGGAGCCGGGCCGCGCGCTGTGCTGAGCTCTTGGTTGACACGAGGAAGTAAAATCTAACATGTGTACTCCCCGCTCACACCCGAAGACGAGACCGTCCCGCTGTGGTACGAGCTCGGACATCTCTATGCCGCCGCCGCCGAGGAGAGCCGTCGGGCGACGATGGACGGGTTCGCGGTCGCCTGCCTGGTCGGCGCCTCCGTCTTGCTCTCGGCGCCGGTCTTCGGCACCTCCTGGGCGGGGCCGTTCGCGGCTGCTCTACCCATCCTGGCGGGTTCGGTCTTCGGCGGCGGGTTCTTCGGATGGCGGCACGCGAGGTTCATAAAACAGCGTAACGCGTTGAGCCGGGCGCTGGCGGCGCGAAAGCGTGACGCCGGGCGCCCGACGCTCGCGGGTCTCGGCGCATACTACGACGTCCAGCTCGTCCTTTTGCGCTCGGAGTATGAGTTTCTAAGGAGCAGGGGAACGAGACGAGCGCTCCGTTCGGCTCGTCTTCTGGAGGATGCTTTCGGCTTCATGCCCGAGGACCCGTTCGAGACCGGTCCCCTCAACGTCGCCCCGGATACGCGGGAGATGCGGGCGCTCCGGCGGAGGTGGGAGGAACGTCTCGCGTCGAGGCGAGCGCTCGGGCAGGGTCCGCCGGAGATGGGTCTTAAAGAAGATCTCGCCTATCGCGTCTTTCCGCGAGAGATGAGCGTACCGGTCGAGCTCGCGACGCGGAGCGCGTACCTGGAGATCTCCTGTAGCCTCCTGCGAAAGCGCTACGGCAAGGGAGGCGCGCTCATACCGGAGCACGTACGCGACCGGGCCGAGAAGGACCTGCGGGAGTACAGTGCTCTCGTCAGGAAGTAGCTATCAGGGGCCGGCGGGTTCGAGGCCGGTAGCAAAGACTCCGAGCCGGATCAGAAGGATAAAGAGGATGGACGAGGGTACGTAACCTACGAGAGCTGTCACGAGGGCGGTCAGAAGCGAGACGCGGTAGACGGACCGGATCCCGAGCAGCATGAGGACGAGCGTGGCGTAGGTAAAAGCGAAGGCGTTCAGGCCCGGGATCCAGAACAGAACAGCCGCTCCCCACGCGTACGCAAGGATCCGGTAGATCTGTAGATACTCTCCCTCCGGTCCTACAAAGGTACGCACGGAGAGCAGATAAGCCCCGGAGAAGATCCCGACCACGAGCGGTCCGAGAGCGATGAAAGCCAGGTTGACCGCCACCACCTCCAGCAGGCCCACGCCGACCGTGCCAGAGACCGCCGCAAAGACGAAGTTCACCACCGCGCTCAAGACGCCGCATACAGTGCTCACGAGCAAGACGAAGAGAACGGCCTCCCGTAGCGGTCCATCGGCCCGGAAGTTCAGGTAGAAGCTCCTCGGCGCGAAGAAGATGCCCCGGAGAATCTCCGCCATGCTCGCGATAGGACGTTTGGTATCGAACTCAGTAGATCGCACAGAAGAATTATACAGAGCGTCTTTAGTACATATAGTGAAGGTTTTCCCGATACTCCTTGCACAAAGAGCCGCTAAAACTTAGACTAACAAGGGGTAACAGGTGTGGCGGAGAGGTGCTGTAGATATGAGCAAGCTGTACTTGGCGTTGGTATTGGGGTCTGAGGCCTTAGTAATCGGCCTGCTCTCATACGAGGCGCCCCTTTGGGTCGTCCTGCTCCTCGCCCCGATCCTGCCGCTCACGCTCGTGGCGGCCCTTCTGCTGCGCCATTTCACGGACAGTCCGTCATACCGGGCGCGCAGGATCTCCCCTGAGGAGATTGTGGGTTACCAGGCTCGCGAGCCTAAAGAAGATACTCCCGAAGACCTCTCACGAAGCATAGTCGAGCGGTCCGACGAGATACGCCGCACCCTCCTGGAATCTCCCTCCGAGGTCCAGGTAGAGATGTGCGCCCTGGGCTACCGGGCGTGCGTAAACGACGTTATAACGCTGACACACCTCGTGAAGGAGGAGTCCAAGACCACGGGCCCGATAAGGCGGCTCAGGCTTCGCTCGGTTCGCCAGCGCGCTACCGACTCGCTCTCCGGGGCCAGAGAGGCGATGCCGCCAGGCGCCCTGCGCGCCACCCGCCAGGAACACCAGTAACCCAACAGCGAACACCTTCTCCCGTAGTTGTTTCACGCCGGCGACGTGATACACAGCCTCCGTGGTTGCCGGTAGTCAACAGCTAGACGGCCACTATATCCCTGACTTCGGGGACTTCCCGCCGGATCAGGGTCTCGATGGCGTAGACGAAATCTAACTGGGAGAGAGGACATCCTCCGCAGGCGCCGAGCATCTCGATACTGACCCTCCCGCTCGTCTCGTCGCACTCGACGACGCGAGCGTCGCCGCCGTCGGCTTTGAGCGCCGGGCGGACCTTGTCTAAAGCCCTCTCGATGCGGCTTCTCATGTTCATGGTCTCGTTCATTAGCCCGATTATATCGGAGTATCGCCTTGCAGAAGGGAGCATGCTCACGCGGAGTATCGGTCCAAGGCAGTAGTAGAATAACAGCCGCAAGGGAGAGTACGAAGCCTATACGACTACCAGGAGAGGAACGGTATGCACAAGGAGAACGACTCACGGACGCTCCTGGTTATCGCCGCGTCACAGCACGACGCGGCGGCATACCACCTGTCAGGCTTCCTCGCGCCCGACCCGGTGGTAGCCTTGCGCTTGGGGGACGAATCCGGGGGCAAGACCTACCTCGCCGTCTCCTCGATGGAGTACGGCCGGGCGAAGAGAGAGGCACGCGCCGACGAGGTACTCTCCTTTGACGAGCTCGGCGTCACCCAACTGGCGCGCGAGCTAAAGAGCGGCGGCAGGGCGCTGGCAGCCGCGACCGCAAAACTCCTCGACGAGCTCGGCGCGACCGCAGTCCCCGTCGCCGTGCCGCCCTCTCTAGGTATCGTCTACGCCGACGAGCTACGCGCCCGCAGCCTTGACGTCACGCCCGACCCCCAACTCTTCGCCGGCCTGAGACGCCGGAAGACGGGAAAAGAGATCTCCTACATAGAGAAGACCCAGAGAGCGGTCGAGGCGGCTTGCGCCCACGCCGCAAGGATTCTCGAAGGGTCGGAGGCTTCCAGGGACGGCACGCTCACATACGGCGGCGAAACCCTCTCCAGCGAGCGGCTGCGCTTCGAGATAGACTCCGAGCTCCTGCGGCGGGGCTGCGCTGCCGACGGCACGATAGCCGCCGGCGGTGCCCAGGCCGCCGACCCGCACGAGAGAGGCAGCGGTCCCTTGAGAGCCGGTGAGTCCATAATCCTCGACATCTTTCCGGTGGACAAGACGAGCCGCTACTACGCCGACATGACCCGCACCTTCGTCAAAGGCGAGCCCGGCGAGGAGTTGCAACGCATGTACGACGCCGTTCTACAAAGCCAGGAGGCGGCGCTCGCCATGATAAGCCCCGGCATCAACGGACGTGAGATCCACCAAAAGGTCTCTGACGTTTTGCACGAGGCCGGCTACGAGACCCTGGTTCACGACCAGAGACCGGGCGAACCGCTGCAGCGGGGCTTTATCCACGGCACGGGACACGGGGTAGGGCTGGAGATCCACGAAGCGCCCCGCGTCTCGATAGCTAACGAGGAGCTGGTCCCCGGCGATGTGATCACTATAGAGCCCGGCCTCTACTACCCGGAGATAGGCGGCGTCCGCATCGAGGATCTTGTCGTTGTCACCGAGAGCAGCTGCCTTAACCTGACAGAGTTCCCGAAGGAGTTTCGAGTCTAACAAGAGTGTTAACCAGTAAACGAGGAGGAACCCCTTTGGATAGCAAGGACGTAAAGGAGCATATCTTTTTCTCGGAGGAGAAGATGCAGAAGAACGCTCTCTTCGACTCTCCACACCTCTTCTACGATACCTACTGCCTCCTCCCCGGCCAAAGCCAGAAGGTCCACGCCCACGAGGGCTCAGACAAGGTCTACTACGTCCTCGAAGGTACCGGTCGCTTCACCGTCAGCGACGAGGAGCAGGACCTGACGCAAGGCCACGCCGTCATCGCCCGCGCCGGAGAGTCTCACGGAGTTCGGAACGAGAGCGGTGAGAACCTCGTACTTCTCGTAACCATGGCCCCGCGCCCCTCCTGACCATGCCGTCCAGAGAGGCGCCCCAACCTCCATACGTACTCCTCTTCGAGGAGGCAGCACCGGGTGCGGAACCTCTCATGGTCTCCGTGGACGATCGTCCCGCCCTACCCCTCTTCGGTTCCTACGAGAAGGCTACAACGTTCCTCTCCTCCGCCGGCTTCGGCCCCGGCTGGAAGCCCGTCGAAGTCTCCGGCATGGGCCTGATCGCGGTGCTCGAATCCGTGAGAGACCACGTCGAGTACGTAGCCCTCGACCCGCCTCCCGCCAGTGAAGGCGGCATGAGGGTCGAGATGGGCAGCCTCGAAGAGCTTATCGAAGCCCTCGAACAGGGTCGCCAGGAGGATGACCTGTTCGGTCTTGGCGGCCTTAGTAACAACTAGCAAGAAGCTTAATACAACCGGTCAGTAGAGCTTCGTTCCTCTTTGCACGAGAAAAAGCGCGGGAGGTTGGGGTGTTTGACTACCCCAACCTCCCGCACCCGTGTAGATACCGAGCGTGGTCTTGACCGACCTTTAGGTGCCGACCTCCCAGGAGGCTAGGTACTCGGCCTGCTCGGGGGTAAGCTCGTCCATGTAGATACCCATGGCGGCTAGCTTCAGGTTGGCGATCTCACGGTCGACGTTCTTCGGGAGACCGTGAACGTCGTGGGCGAGGCTACCCTTGTGCTCGAGCAGGTACTCGGAAGCGAGCGCCTGGTTCGCGAAGGACATATCCATCACGGCGCTCGGGTGGCCCTCGGCAGCAGCGAGGTTGATAAGACGGCCCTCACCGAGCACGTTGATCTCGCGCCCGTCGTTAAGGAAGTACTGGTCTACGAACGCGCGCGGCTGGCGCTTCTCGACGCTCATCTCTTCGAGCGCCGGGATGTCGATCTCGATGTTGAAGTGGCCTGAGTTGGCGACGATGCAGCCGTCCTTCATCGCGGCGAAGTCCTCACCATCTATGACGTCCCGGTTACCGGTCGCCGTAACGATGAAGTCGGAGACCGCCGCGGCCTCGACCATCGGCATCACGCGGTAGCCGTCCATCGCAGCCTCGAGCGCCTTGATCGGGTCGATCTCCGTGACGATGACGTTAGCGCCATGACCAGCGGCGCGCTCGGCGATGCCGCGCGAGCAGTAACCATAACCGCCTACCGTGAACGTCTTGCCCGCCAGGAGAACGTTGGTCGCCCGGATAAGACCGTCGATAGTGCTCTGGCCCGTACCGTAGCGGTTGTCGAAGAGGTGCTTGGTGTCGGAGTCGTTGACCGCTATGACCGGGAAGGTGAGCACACCCTCGTTGGCCATCGCCTTGAGGCGGATGACGCCGGTGGTCGTCTCCTCGGTCGAGCCGAGCATCTGCGGGATCAGGTCAGGCCGCTGCTTGAGGACGCCGGTGACCAGGTCGGCACCGTCGTCCATCGTGATGTGCGGCGTGTGATCCAACGCGGCGGTGAGGTGATTGTAGTAGGTGTCGTTGTCCTCGCCCTTTATGGCGTAGACGGGGATGTTCTCGTGCGCTACGAGCGAGGCCGCAACGGCGTCGTTGGTCGAGAGCGGGTTCGAAGCGCACACCACCACGTCCGCCCCGCCGGCCGCGAGCGTACGGGCGAGGTTGGCCGTCTCGGAGGTGACGTGCAGACAGGCCGAGATGCGTACCCCGTCCAGCGGGCGCTCCTTCTCGAAGCGCTCACGGATCAGACGCAGAACCGGCATCTCCTTTTCGGCCCACACAATCCTGTCTCGGCCCTCATCGGCCAGGTTGATGTCCTTAATGTCGTAGCTCTTTATCATCTAAGCAACTTCCTCCTTCTATCTGGCTTGTACGTCTTCTTCTGTCTACCGCGTCACAGATCCGGCAAACGCCTCGACCTCCGGGGACGGCCCGAAGGCGTTTACGTAACGCTCGGCGAAGTCCGCCGGTGTGTAGCGGTGCTCCTGAGGACCGCCCTGCTCGACCGCATAGGCTCCCGCCAGCGCCGCTATACGCCCCGTGACCTCCAGAGAGAAGCCTCGCGCGATCCCGAAGACGAGCCCGGCTAGGTAAGCGTCCCCCGCGCCGGTCGGGTCAACGACCTCGGAGATGGGGGCTGAAGGTATGTCTAGCCTCTCCCCCCCGTTCTCGTAGAGGGTCGAGCCGTTCTCCCCGCGCGTGATGACCGAGAGCTTGGCGGAGGAGATCAGGTCCTCCTCGCTCTTGCCCGTCTTGCGGGCCATCATATCGAACTCGTACTCGTTGCTGATCAGCACGAAAGCACCAGTTAGACCGGCGAGTATCTGCTCCCCGGTCAATCGGGGCGTCTGCTTGCCGGGATCGAAGAGGAACGGCACGCCCAGCGAGCGGCACTCATCCGCGTAGTTCGCCATGGCCTGCGGGTCGGTCGGAGAGATCACCACGAGGTCGTCAGCGCCCAGGCCCATCCTTTCCAGAGAGATCTCCCCGGAGTGTGCCATGGCGCCCGCGTAGAACGTTACTATCTGGTTGTTCTCGCTGTCTGTGTTGATGAAGCACGAGGCCGTGAACTTGTCCTCGACCTCGACGATGCCGGAGGCGTCTATCCCCTCACGCTCCATCCACTCCCGATACTCGCCGAAGTCACTCCCCACGCTTCCGACAACCAGCGGGCGCTCTCCGAGCAAGGCCAACGAGTACGCGACGTTTCCGGCTACCCCGCCACGCATCCGCTGCATCGAGTCAACCAGGAAGCTAACCGTCAGCGTGTGAACCTTCTCTTCCAGGATGTGCTCCTTGAAATCCCCGGGAAAGTTCATGATGTAGTCGTAGGCCAGCGACCCGGTTACCACGATACGCACGTAGGCTCCTTTATCTTTCGAATTCGCGCCCCTAAATTGCATAATCTGCTGCAATTCAGAATCAAGTTCAGTACATTAGCATAATTATGCCCCGCTTTCAGGAGCGAGAGCATAAGATGGCTAACGGCTGACACCAACGCCCCAGAGAGCCCTACCCCGTGTCGCCAGACCTCGGCGTTTACATCGAGAAGAAGCGAGCGAGCCTGTTCTTCTCGAAGTAGCGCTGGTGGTACTCCTCGGCCCGGTAGAACTCGGAGGCGGAGGTTATCTCGGTGACTATGGGCTTCTTGAATCGCTCTTGCGCCTTCTCTTTGGAGGCTTGGGCCGCGGCCTTCTGCTCCGGGGAGTGGTAGAAGATCGCCGAGCGGTACTGGTTACCGACGTCCCAGCCCTGCCGGTTTGGAGTCGTGGGGTCGTGATTCTTCCAGAAGACCTCCAGCAGCTCCTCGTAGGAGACCTTCGACGGGTCATACTCGACCTCGACCACCTCGGCGTGACCGGTCGCGCCCGAGCAGACGTCCTTGTACGTCGGGCTCTTGGTCGTCCCGCCCGAGTATCCGACGGCAACCTCGACTACGCCGTCTACCTTGCGAAACTCCGCCTCTACCCCCCAGAAACAGCCCGCCCCGAAAGTCGCTCTCTCAACCACACGATCCTCTTTCTACGCCAGCAGTTCGTCAATAATGCGAGGGTATCACGGACCGCCGGGAACGCCCGTGTTCGAGGACACGGCCGACCAGTCCGGCCCGTCGTCTATCGGCTACCAGACCGTAGCGCCCCCGTCTACGACGACGGTTTGGCCGGTTACATACGCGGCGGCGGGAGAGGCGAGAAACAGGACGACACCCTTTATGTCCTCCGGGTTGCCGAAGCGGTGGAGCGGGATACCCCCGAGCATCTTCTCCTCGTGCTGCGCTATGAGGCCGCCGCTCATCTTCGTCGGAAACCAGCCGGGGGCGATGGCGTTGACGTTTATGCCGTGTCTCGCCCAGCTCGTGGCGAGGTCGCGGGTCATGGAGATCACGGCTCCCTTGCTCGTGTTGTAGCCGACGGTCTGCATGTACTCGGGGTCTCCGCCTACCAGCCCGGCTACCGAGGAGATGTTGATGATGCGGCCGCCTTCGCCACGTTCGATCATACGCCGCCCGACCGCCTGGCTCATCAGGAACGTCCCCCTCACGTTGACCCTCACTACTTGGTCGAACTTCTCTACCGGCATCTCTTCAGCCGGAGCCCCCCAAGTCGCCCCGCTGTTGTTCACCAGCACGTCTATGGGACCTAAGCTCCCCTCGGCCTCCTCGACAACCCGGTTTACGTCCTCGGGGTCGGTGACGTCGCAGGCGAGGGCAAGCGCCTTGCCTCCCCGGGTCTCGATGCCCTCCTTTACCTCCTCGAGCGCCTCCTGTTTGCGGGAGCACAGAACTACGTTCGCCCCCGCGTCCGAGAGAGCCTCGGCCATGTACTGGCCCAGGCCTCGGCCCCCTCCGGTAACGACGGCTGTCTTGCCGTCGAGCCGGAACAGGTCGAGCGCGTTCGTCTGCGAGTTTGCTTCCGTGCTCAATGAACTCCCTCTCTTAACTCGGGTTCGTGGTGGACGAGGCCATCTTCGCCCTCTCTTCTTCGACGAGGACCCGTCTCAGAAGCTTGCCGACGGTGCTCTTCGGCAACTCCTCGCGGAACTCCACAGTCTTCGGCGCCTTGTAGGGAGCGAGCCGTTCCTTGCAGAAGGCGAGTATCTCCTTCTCCGTCACACCGCTCCCCTGCATCTTCACCACGAACGCCTTGACCGTCTCACCCCTATACTCGTCCGGGACGCCGATAGCGACCGCCTCGGCGACATCCTCGTGCTCGAAGAGGACCTCCTCGATCTCGCGCGGATAAACGTTGTAGCCGCCCGATAAGATCATGTCCTTCTTCCGGTCTACGATGTAGAAGTAGCCATCCTCGTCCATACGCGCCACGTCGCCGGTGTAGAGCCATCCGTCCTTTAGGGTATCCTCCGTCTCCTCGGGCATGTTCCAGTACCCCTTCATCACCTGCGGCCCCTTTATGACCAGCTCGCCGGACTCCCCGATGGGCAACTCCTCTGCGCCGGTATCGACGTCCACGATCCTCGCGTCCGTGCTCGTGAGGGGGATGCCGATGCTCCCTTCGCGGCTCTCCCCCGCGAACGGCGGGTTGAAGTGCGTGACCGGCGACGCCTCGGAGAGCCCGTAGCCCTCGAACAAAGTTCGTCCGATCTTCTGCTCGAAGGAGCGCTTGAGGTTCACCGGCAGCGCCGACCCGCCGGAGTTGTACGTCCGGACCTTATCGAAGCCGTACTCCTTGAGATCAATCCCCAGGCTGTTGAGCGCCATGTACATGGTAGGCACCCCGGCGAACAAAACGGGCTCGTTGTCCCGCACCAGGTCCATTACCTCCTGAGGGTCGAACCGGGGCAGGAGGAGCTGGTTGAGGCCCTGACGGATGCCGAAGAGCATCACGCAGGTGAGACCGTAGATGTGGAAGAAGGGCAGTATCGCGACTATCGACTGGTTGTTCGAGAACGCGGCGGGATCGTCCACGAAGAGGTCGAGCGTCTGCTGCACGTTTGCGACGAGGTTTCGGTGGGTTAGCATCGCCCCCTTCGAAACGCCGGTCGTCCCGCCGGTGTACTGGAAGACCGCCACGTCCTCCGCCGGGTCGATCTCTACGCGCGGCGCGGGCACGACGTCTGCGGCGATGAACTCGCCGAAGCTAGAGTGTCCGGGCGCCAAGCCCTCGGGCTCGCCCTTCAAGTCCACGACCACGACGTTCTTCAGGATCGTATTGCCCATCACGCTCTGCACGCGCGGGTACATGTCCGAGTAGACGATTATCGTCTCGGCGCCCGAGTCCTTGAGGATGTGCTCGATCTCGCGCTCTACGTACATCGGGTTGATCTGGGTGACTATCGCCCCCAGCCTCACGGTAGCGAAGAAGCTTGCGACGTACTGCGGACAGTTTGGGAGCATGAGCGCCACCCGGTCGCCCTTCTTTACCCCGCGCGCGGCGAGAGATGCGGCCATCTTCTCTGCGAGGGCTTCGAGACGGGCGAAGTCGAAAGCCGTCCCGTAGAACGTAATAGCTGTCTTGTCGCGGTGCTCCTCGACCGAGGAACGGAAGAAATCCGGCAGCGAGCCCTCGAAGATCTCTGTCTCGGGCGAGACGTGCCCCTCGTAGACGTGTACCCAGGGCTTCTCGGTACGGAACATGTAGTCCTCCTGACCTTGTCTTTCCCGCCCCTACTATACCCTCTCGCAGCCGCGTAGAGCTACACGATCGGGTTGCCCTTCTTCTCGAAGATCCTGAATGCTCCGGTCCCCATCGCGACTAGATTCCCCTCGTCGTCGTAGACGCGCCCCTCGGCGGTCGCCGTCCGGCGTGTCTTGTGTAGAACCTCGCTCTTGCAGGTGATGCGCCCCTCTCTGACCGCACCCAGGAAGTGTACGTTCATCTGGGTCGTCGCCGTCCGCAGGCCCACCAGAGAGGAGACCGAGAGGCCCATCGCGTTGTCGATTAGGGAAGCGTAGACCCCGCCGTGCAGGGTGTTGTTGCCGTTGAAGTGGATCTCCTCGACGTCGATGTACAGAACGGCCCGCCCCGGCTCGACCTCCCCAATCCTGACCTTTATGTGCTTCGAGAAGGTGATCTCTTCATCGAAGTACGCCGCCAGCCGATCCAGCTGCTCCCGATCCAACGCCCCTACGCCGCCCTCGCTCATGTATTCCTCCTAGATAGGATTCGTCGAGGTAATCGTACCCGCAAGAACGAGACCTGTTTCGCTGGCCGGTTGAGGGTCTCTACAGTAGGCGTTGACGGTTGCGCACGATTTTCGTAGGCTTCGCTAGTCGTGGAGGGGTACAATCGTCCCCTGTCAGCAAGAGTTGGTTAGAGAGAAGCTGCAATGGGCGACCTGATCGGGAACATCGCGTACTGGGCTGTCGAGGCAGTCTACACCTTCGGCTACATAGGAATCGCCGTCCTCATCGGGCTGATCAACCTTCACGTGCTGCCCATCCCCACCCAGCTGATCCTGTGCCTCGCCGGCTTCCTTGTCGGCCAGGAGCAGTTCACGTTCGCCCTGGTACTTCTGTCCTCGACGGTGGGGGCTGTCGCAGCCTCCCTGGTCCTGTACTACCTGGGGGCCTGGATCGGGGAGAGCAACCTGCACCGCATGGTCAAGCGCTTCGAGCGGTTCAAGCTCATCTTCGTCGCGGACCTGGAGAGGGCGAGCGAAATCTTCGGGCGCCACGGCGGAAAGGCCATCTTGACCGGTCACCTCTTCCCGGGGATAGGGGCCATGATCTCTATCCCGGCGGGCATCAAGCACATGCCCATATTCGGCCGGTTCATGATCTACACAATCCTCGGATGCCTGATCTGGAACGGCGGCTTTATCTTCCTTGGTCTCCTGCTCGGCTCCAACTGGCCGGTCGTGAAAGAGTACTCCTCCATCATCGAGTACTCGGTGCTGGCGCTCCTTATCGTGGGTATATTCGTGCTGATCTGGCGCCGCTGGAAGGCGTACAAGCGCGCCTGATCCGGCTCAGTCCCTAAAGACGAGAAAACCAACCGTACCGGAGGCGACTACGTCCTCGCCCCTACGCGCGGATACCTCGAAGGTATAGAGGCTCCCCGCCTCGCTACCCGCCGCCTCTATGACCCGGCCGCCGATGGCCAACTCGTCGCCTAAGAAAACCATCCCCGAGAAACGGGCCTTTAGCTCCTTTACGTAGCCGTGTTCCAGATAGGGCGAGAAGAGTAGGCTCATGGTGGCTAGCGTCAACATGCCATGGGCTATTACTCCCGGCAGCCCTGCCTCCTCGGCGGCTGCGTCTATGGTGTGGATCGGGTTGAAGTCACCCGAGGCTCCGGCGTACTTTATTAGCTGGAGCCTCGTGATAGGCGGCAAGGCTCGTTCTTCCAGCTCATCGCCGACCTTCCACGCGGGTCTGGTGCTCGTCTCCAGGCTCATGCTCCGAGCGTCTTTCTCAAAGCCGTAGTGACTATGACGTTATCGCTCATAGTAAAGAGGCGCTCTCCGCCAAGGCCTTCGCCGAAGCGTTCGAGAACGATAAAGCCGAGTAGCCCGCCGCGGCTCTCCTTCTCGTCGTAGCTCTTAAACTTTGTGTAGCAGTGCACCTCGTCGCCCACCTTCAAAGGGCCGTGCTCGTAGGAGACACGGTGCTCGCCGTGTATCATGCCAGCCTCCGGCCAGTACATATCCTGTATCCGACCGTACTCAAAGGTGCGCGGGAAGGTCGGCGGCGCGATGAGGCCGCCATAGCGGCTCCTCTTGGCCGTCGCCTCGTCCGCGTAGAGCGGGCTCGGATCGCCTATCGCCTCTGCGAACTTCCTCACCGCCCCCCTCTCGACGAGGTTCACGACAGACCGCGAGCGCTCCCCAACCAGCGAGCGCCACCGCTCGATCACGTTCACGCTCTAGGCCCTCCGGCCGCGTACAGGACTTGCCCGCTTATAAACGACGCCTCCTCGCTCGCGAAGAATAAGATCGCCGCCGCTATATCCTCTGGTTTGCCGCTGCGGCCCACCGGGATGGTCTCCACGCGCGCGGCGACGAAATCCTCGAAGTCGAAGCCCATTCTCTCGGCGGTAGACCGCGTCATCTCCGTCTCGACGAAGCCGGGGGCCACGGCGTTCGCGGTGACTCCGAACCGTCCGAGCTCTATCGCAAGCGTCTTCGTAAAGCCCTGTAAGCCCGCCTTGACGGTCGAGTAGTTGGACTGTCCCCGGTTTCCCAGAGCCGAGGTCGAGGAGACGTTGACGATCCTGCCATAACGGTTCTCGACCATGTGCTTCTGCGCCGCCCGGCTGCACAGAAAGGCGCCCGTCAAGTGTACCTCCACGACCGAGCGCCAATCCTCGTCGGTCATCCTAAAGATCAGGTTGTCCCGCGTTATCCCCGCGTTGTTCACGAGGATGTCCAGACGTCCGTACCGCTCCGCCGTCTCGCCGACGACCGCCTCTACCTCCTCGCGGTCCGTCACGTCGAGCCGCGCCCCGAACGCCTCCAGCCCCTCCCCGCTCAAAGTCCCGGCTGCCTCCTCCGCTACCTCACCGGCGACGTCCGCGACGCACACCGAGGCGCCCTCTTGCGCGAGGCGCCGGGCGGTCGCGAGCCCGATCCCCCGCGCGGCCCCCGTCACCAGCGCTACCCGTCCGTCGAGCCTGTCCATGCGGCCTCCTTACTCAGTCTCTTCCGGATACTCGTAGAAGCCCGCTCCGGTCTTCTGGCCGAGTCTGCCGGCTCGGACGAGCGCTTTGAGGATGCGTGGAGGCGTATAGTAGGCCTCGCCGAGTTCCTCGTGGACGTAGGCTGTCACGTCAAGGGCCACGTCGAGCCCGATAAAGTCGCCCAACTCGAACGGCCCGATCGGGAACCCGAGCCCCTTCTTGACCAGCAGGTCGATGTCCTCCTTGCTCGCCACCCCCTCCTCCAGCAGCCTCGCCGCCTCAATGATCATCGGCATCAGAAAACGGTTCGCCACGAAACCAGGCACGTCTTTGTTGACGACTACGGGTAGTTTTCCAAAAGAGGTTATGAGCGCCTTCGCTCTCTCGACGGTCTCATCGCTCGTGAGGAGCCCGCGCGGCACTTCGACCGCCTCCCGGACCGGCGGCGGGGTAAAGAAGTGCGTCCCGCAGACCTGTTCGGGCCTGTTCGTCGCGGAGGCGAGGTCGGTAATAGAGATCGAGGAGGTGTTGGTGAGCAAGAGGGCGTCAGGAGGTAGGATCTCATCCAGCGCAGCGAAGGCCTCCTTCTTTGGCGCAACCTTCTCTACTATAGCCTCGATCACCGCCTCCGCCCCTGCCATGTCCTCCAGGTTTACGGTCCACTGGATGCGATCGTAGTGCTCGTCGGCCTCCGCCGCCGAAAACGCGCCCCGGTCAGCGAAGCGCGAGAGCCCCTCCCGGATGTAGCGTTGGGCCTTTTCGAGGGCCTCGACTGATTGGTCGCAGGCAACTACGGAGTGACCGGTCTGGGCGGCGAGCTGGACGATGCCGGCGCCCATCGTGCCGACGCCGAGGACGCCGACGGCCGGAGCGCCGCTCACTACAGATCTGCCTTTTTAGAGAGGTCGTGCGCGTGGAGGATCAGGTTTCTGACCCGCTCGTTGAAGTTGGCGAAGCGTTCATCCTTGGTCTGTCCCTTGTGCCAGCGGGCGTAGATCTGCTGCAGGATCACCGCGAGCTTGAAGTAACCGAAGACCATGTACCAGTGCATCTGAGAGAGGTCCCGCCCGCTCTTCTCGGCGTAGTAGTCGACGAACTCCTTGCGGGTCATGAAGCCAGGAGCCTCTGTCACAGTCGGCAATACCTCTCTCAGTTCCCGCGAGTCGCCATCCTCCACCCAATAAGAGAGAGAGACGGCCAGATCGAAGAGCGGGTCGCCGATCGTCGCCATCTCCCAGTCGAGGACGGCACGCACTTCGGTCAGGTCATCGGGGTTCAGGACGAGGTTGTTCAGCTTGTAGTCGTTGTGGATTATGGTCGGCTCGGGACTCTCGGGGACGTCCTTCGCAAGCCAGTCGGTCAGGGGACCAGCCTCCTCGACCTCGTCGGTCTTCGCCGCCTCGTACCGCTTGATCCAGCCGCCCACCTGCCGCTCCAGAAAGCCTTCCGGTCTCCCGATCTCTCCAAGCCCCGCCTCTCGCCAGTCGACGGCATGAAGCTCGACCAGAGTGTCGGCGACCATCCGGGAGATGCCCCGGTGAAGCTCCTCATTTAGCTCGATATCCTCCGGGAACTGGGCGTCGATGGTCACGCCCTCGCGTCGCTCCATGACGTAGAAGGGCGCCCCGATGATCGACTCGTCGCCCGTAAAGAAGTACGGCTTCGGCGCGAGCGGGAACGCGTCGTGAAGCTTCATCAGGATGCGCGACTCCCGGCCCATGTCGTGCGCCTTGGGCGGCACCGGTCCCAGTGGAGGACGCCTGAGAACGGCCTCCCAGTCCCCTATCTTAACGAGGTAGGTCAGATTCGAGGCCCCGGACGGGAACTGACGGACCTCCAACTCTCCCTCGGGTACCCCCGCTATGTTCTCCCTTATCTGGCGTTCGACCGCTTCGAGGTCGAAGTCCTCGCCCTCACGGACCTGTATGGTGTCAGCCACTGTTCCTCCCTCCGGTTGGAAGCTGTAGATCTTCGGCCGTTGGTTTCTTTGGCGCTTCTCGCCGCCGCTGCACGACCAAGGCTAGTCTACTCTTCTCCTAACCGCCTTCTCTAACGTTCCACACCCTCGCCGTCCGCGTCTCGCTCGTCGTTGTCCGGCGAAGCTGGGCTGAGCTTTCCCGCCGCTACCCGCGGGACGACCTGGCTCGCCCCTACGTCCCCGACGAACTCAAGCTCCTCCACCATCTTGTTCTCCAGAAACCATCGCCCCGCCCGGCTCTCCTTTAGCACCTCCATCTCGCGTCCGCCGTAGCGCTCAGCGAAGTTGAGCGCGAGCCACCCGGCATCGTTCAACCGCCAGTCTCCAAGGTAGCCGCTCCCGTTCAGGCGCGAGAGGATGGCCGAGGCGCCCAGGAAGTCCTCGATCGTGAAGCGGCCCGCCGAGCCGGCGCAGATGATGTAGACAGACTCCGTACCGGAGGCCTGAAGGTATCGGGCGACGGCCGGGGCGTTTCGGAGACAGCCGATGAGTAGCTCCTTTGCGCCGGAGGCGGTACCGATAGCACGGGTACCGTTGGTGGTCACAAAGATCACGTCTCTCTCCGCTACCGTCTCAGGAGCGTACTCGTTGGGATAAGGACCGAGATCGTAACCCTCTACCCGCTTCGCCCCTTGCTCGCCGCCGCGCAGGAGCGAGGCAGGGTCGAGTTTCGCGCCAACCTCATCTGCCTCTTCGAGGCTCGCGACCGGACGGACGGTGCGGGCACCGTTCTCAAGGATGGTGAGGAGCGTCGTTGTTGCCAGGAGTACGTCTATGACAACTACGGTCGCGTCGGTTAGCTTCTCCGGTTCGATCTCCTGCCGCGTCATCAAGACCCGTAGCCTCTTCAAAGAAGCGTAAACCCCCTTCTCACGATCATCCCTCCGGCGAATTAAAACAGAACCACCCTACTAGTGCCGTTTAGCTAAAGCCTGCTCCCTCGGCGACGCCATCTCGGAAGACAGCCTAGCGGAAGCATAGAGCCCGCCCCTGTAGAGCGCTAATAGTTGTTTTTCTTCTTCCGTGTTATACGCTCATCCGTAGACATGCCTTGAGGAGTATATTTTTGAGAAGAATGTTTCTTGGGATCTTCGTAATGTTAGTCGTCGCGATCTTGACCTCTTGCGGCACGCCATCGGCTGGCTCGCAGAAGGCCTCCGAAGAGGAGAAGGTTACCGTCACGGAGGCAACGGCTCAGGAGCAAGGCGAAACAGACGAGGAAACGACTCTACCAGAGACCACCGAAACGACCGTCGAGATGACGCTTGCGGAGACCGGACCGGAGCCGAGCTCGAGCACGACGGCGAGCCCGGCCGTCGGAGGATCGGGCATGGTCAGCTCGGCCAACCCTTACGCCACCCAGGCGGGGCTGCAGATCCTCAACAACGGGGGCAACGCTTTCGACGCGGCGGTGGCGGTCGCCGCCGCCCTGAACGTAGCCGAGCCGATGATGAGCGGCATCGGCGGCTACGGGGCCATAGTTATTTACGACGCCGAGAGCGGCGAGACGCGCTTCCTCGACACCGGAAGCAGGGTCCCGGAAAATCTCGACCCGAGCGTGTTTCGCGAGTATACGCCGGGTTATGTTGACAACCGCTGCGGCGCGATGGCCGTAGCCACGCCGGGCAACCTGAACGCGTGGGAGACCCTCTCGAACGACTACGGAGAGTTGGGTTGGGGCCGCCTCTTCGAGCCCGCCATAGAGCTCGCCGACGAGGGCATCGTCCTCGGCGACATCACAGCCGCCTGGATCGACGCGACATGGCCGGCCTTCCCGGAGAACGCGAAGAGCTTCTACGGTAGCAACGGCACACCTCTGAGAGCCGGTGAGACCCTCGTGCAGGAGGACCTGGGCGATTCGTTCAGGCTAATAGCCGACGAGGGCGCGAGCACGATGTACGAAGGCGAGTTGGGGCAGGCTATAGACGCTACCATGCGCGAGTATGATGGCTTTCTGACCCTCGACGACCTGGGCGACAACCGCGCCCGTTGGAGGGAAACCATCAGCCTGGATCATAAGGGCTACGAGGTCGTTACGGCCTCTCCTCCGTCCACCTCCTGGGGAGCGCTGGTCCGCCTAGGCGTGATGGGGCAGTTCGATCTGCAGCCCTCCGCCCACAACACCGCTTCGTATCTGCATACCTTCGCGGAGGTCTCCAAGCAGACCGGGCGGGCGACCAGAGACTACGCAGCCGACCCCGAGATAGCCGAGACGCCGCTGGACCTGCTGTTCTCCCAAGAGTTCCTAGCGGAGCAGGCCGCCGCCGTGAACCCCTCTCAGGCGACGCCGAACGTGCCTTTCGCCCAGTTCGGCCAGCCGACCCGCTGCATACCCCAGAGCTACACCACCTACGGGGCCCCCTCCCCCGGCGCCGAGAACTTGGAGAACGCTCAGCAGGGAGGCTCCCAGCAGGGCCATACTACGCATTTCGTCGTCGCGGACGAGGAGGGGAACGTGGTAAGCGCTACGCAGACGCTAGGCAATATCTTCGGGAGCAAGGTGATGCCGGAGGGTACGGGAATCTGGCTGAACGACGCCCTCTCCTGGTCGCGCTTTGATCCTCCAGGTAACGTCTTTGACGTTTACCCCGGCCGCCAGAGCCTCTACGCCCTGTGTCCGACCATTGTCATGAGCGACGGCAGACCGTATATCGCGATAGGCACCCCCGGTGGACGGACTATTCAACAGACTACGCCGCAGATGCTGACCAACGTGATCGACTTCGGTATGGATATCCAGCAGGCTATCGCCGTCCCCCGCGTAAGTACCACTTTCCCGGATGCTTTGGTAGTCGAGGCCGGCATACCGTACTCTGTTCGCGACGAACTATCGTCCCTGGGTCACAACGTGCTGGTAGACGAGCGCGGCCTCGGCAACGCGCACGCCCTTACCATCGAGTACGACTCGCAAGGAACCCCATCCAGCTTTACCGGAGGGGCAGACCCGCGCGGCGAAGGTGTCGCCGCCGGGACCTGAACACTTTGAGGCAGCCTTGAGACAGGCCTCCTAGGCCCGCCGTTCCTGCTCTTTGGCCTGTTGCTCCACCTCTTGCTGCTGCCCCAGTTGCGGCCGCTCCTCAGGGAACTGTACGTCGTTGACCGTAATGTTCACCTCGGTGACCCTCAGGCCGGTCAGGCTCTCGACCCGGTTTATAACGCTGTCCCGTACTGCCTGCGTGGTCTGCGGGATCTGTACCCCGTACTCTACCGCGATCGTGAGGTCGACGGCCGCTTCCTCCTGGCCGACCTCTACCGACACGCCGGTGGTGGGGCTCCCGCCGCCTGAGCTGCCCGTCACGGCGCTGCTCACGCTACCGAGGAAACCAGTGACCGCCGCGGCGGTGCCGCCGCCCATCTGAACTTTCTCGACCTCCTGCGCGGCGATCCCGGCTATCTTCTGGACCACGCTGTCGCTTATGTTGGTGGAGCCGCGGTCGCTCTGTAGCGAGCTGCCCTGCCGCCCCTCCTGCCCCGTCCTCTGTTGAGTCACGCCTCGTTCCCTTCCGTTCGAATACTTTGGCCCAATAAATGCACCGGGGCGCTACTAGCCAAACATATGCATTTTCGTATAAGTTTTTAGCAAGAAGATTGAAGAGTCCGCTTTGCAGGTAAGAGTACCGCAGACAACGATGGCGGCATGCTAACGCGAGAAGGAGAGGTACGTTGTGGAGAGGGATCTTTTTCTAGCTGGTACGAGCGAGGAGGCCGATCTAAGGAGTGGTTCCATCTTCTTCGTTGGAACGGCGACGGTCATCTTACGCTACGCCGGTTTCACCATCCTGACCGACCCGAACTTTCTGCACGCCGGCGACCACGTGCACCTGGGCTACGGTCTCCGCTCCGAGCGCCAGACAAACCCCGCTATAGAGATAGAGGACCTCCCGCCCCTCGACCTCGTCCTGCTCTCCCACCTGCACGGTGACCACTTCGACCGCGTCGCCGAGGCGAAGCTCGACAAGAGAGTACCGATCATCACGACCCCCCACGCGGCCCGCTACCTCGAAGGGAAAGGTTTCCGGCCGCCCGCGGCGCTCGACACCTGGGAGTCGATACTCGTCCGAAAGGGAGATGCCGTGCTGCGCGTAACCGCCATGCCCGGCACGCATGCTCCCGGGCCCCTGAGGAAGGTACTGCCGCCGGTTATGGGGAGCATGCTCGAGTTCGGGACCGCCGAGGGCGGCATCCGGCTGCGGCTCTACATAACCGGCGACACGCTCATCCACGACAGGTTGCGAGAGATCCCCCGCCGCTACCCTCAGATAGACCTCGCCCTTCTGCACCTGGGCGGGACGAGGGTTCTGGGCCTACTGGTCACGATGGACGCGGATCAGGGCGTGGAGGCCATGCGGATAGTAGACCCGAAGATCGCCATCCCGATCCACTACAACGATTACACCGTCTTCAAGTCGCCTCTAGAGGATTTCAAGAGAGCGGTCGCCCAGGCCGGTCTAGAAGACCGCGTGAGGTACCTCACCCACGGCGAAACCTACCAGTTCGAGGTACCCGAGAATCAAGGATAGGCGAGCAACAGACCCGCACCTCTCTATAAGAGAGGAACATCTTGACCTACGAAAACGAGCGCCAAGGTCGGGAGGAGATGGATCCCGCGGGGGACGAGTCAGGGATCATCGTCTTCGGCGGCGGCAGTGGTTGCTCGGGCAGGGGGTGTCTGTTCTGGATAATAGTCAGCGTCGTCCTGAGCGTTACTCTGACTTTGCTCCTCAACCTCGTCGTCTACCTGTTCTAGATTCTCAAAGTCCTGGTGCGCTAAGCTTCGTTCAGCGTCTTCTCGCCCTCGTTCTTACCTTCGGGGGCGCTATCTTCTATCACCTGGTTTATCTGGGCGCCGATGAGCAGGATGAACGACGTATAGTAGATATAAAGCATCAGGATGATGATGCCCGCAAATGAGCCGAAGGTCTTGTTGAAGGAAGCGGAGCCGAAGCTCTCTACGTAGAGCCGGAAGAGTAGCGAGAAGACGAGCCACAAGGCGACCGCCAAGATCGAACCAGGGCTAACGAACTTAAAACGCTGCTCGACGTCTGGAGCGAAGTAGTAAACGAGGGCGAAGGCGAAGAGCACCACCCCGAGCAGGACCGGCCACTTCACGATGTTCCACGTTAGCTCGAAGACGGAGCCCAGGCCGACAACGTTAGCGATAGCCCCCCCGATCTCGGGCCCGAAGACGACTAGCACGAGCGCGGAGAGGAGTAGAACGGCAACCCCGAGGGAGAGAAAGATGGAGATCCCGTACACCTTCCAGAACGGCCGGTCTTCCTCGACCTCGTACATCACGTTCATCGCCTCCATGATAGAGCGAAACGCCCCCGAAACGCCCCACAGGGCGAGGAGGATGGAGACTATCGCGCCTACCGTGAACGCCCCTGAAGCCTTGCTCCCGGCGATACCGACGAGTTGGTCTTCGATCAGGCTAAACGCTTCTGCGGGCAGGACGGCCCGGGCCTGGTCGAGTAGGTTGGTAAGGAGATCTGGCGCCCCGAAGAGCCCGAGCAAGGAGAGCAGGAACACGAAGAGCGGGAAGAGGGCGAAGAGCCCCTTGTAGGTCAGGTTGCCCGCGAAGGCGGCGAGGTGGTCCTCCCCTATCTCCTTTGCCAACCGCTTAAAAAACTCCACGAGCCCGAGACGCCTACGCGTCATGGGGATCGGCACCTCGTTGCCGGTCTGCTCAGCTTTCTCTACGAACTTCTTGCCCGGTATATTATCCAATGTATCCTCCTCGAAGAACGTCTCGTGGACAGCTTCCTCGACGGGATTTTATACCCGCGCACGCGGTCGGCGTCCGTCGCGTAGTATGACCTTACCCTTCAGGGAAATCTCTGCAAGGTTGTACACGCTGAACGACAGGAGGAACGATTGGCGGCGGTTAGCGTTTTGATCCCCACCTACGAACGCCTCGAGTCCCTGGTAATGACGCTCTCCGGGGTCGCCTCGCAGACGGTAGCGGAGCTACAGGTCGTCATCTCCAGTCAAGGCCACTACAGGGCGGAGACTTCCCCTGTAACACAAGCCGTAGAGCGCGTGATCGCGGCTCGTGGCGGCTCCGTCGAGTGGCATCATCGCGAGCCGCGCGGTATCGCCGAGCAGCGCCACTTCCTCCTGGACCGCGCGGAGGCGGACCGCGTTCTCTTCCTCGACGACGACATCTTTATGGAGCCGTGGGTGATAGAGCGCCTCCTCTCCGTACTAAAGACCGAGGACTGCGGCTTCGCCGGCGCCTTCCCGGCCGGCCTCACGTTCGTGGATGACGTGCGTCCCGAGCAGCAGAACATCGAGCTCTGGGAAGGCCCCGTACAACCGGAGGTGGTAGAGGTAGAAGGAACGGGCTGGGAGAGGTGGCACCTCCACCGCGCCGCGAACCTGTACCACGTGGCCCAAAAGCTCGACCTCCCGCCCGGCAGGTTCCTTCGCTACAAGGTCGCCTGGGTCGGCTCTTGCGTACTCTACGACCGGGAGAAGCTCCTACAGGTCGGCGAATTCTCGTTCTGGAAGGAGCTGCCGCGCTACCACAAGGCCGAGGACGTCGTCGTCCAGAACCTCCTGATGCGCCGCTTCGGCGGCTGCGGCGTAGTGCCCTCGGGCACGTACCACGCCGAGATCGAGACGACTACCTTCTCCCCGGAGGGCACGGTCGAGGCCGACGCCGTGGACCTCCTGCCCAAGCTTGTCGAGCGATACGCGCCTTGATAACCCGCGCCTGAACATTCTACAGGTCGGTTAGCCTGAGGTTCTCGCGGGCCTCGTCGAAGTCGCGGTAGATGCGCTGTTCGAGATCCGCCTTGGCGAAGTCCTCGCCGAGCTGATGCCGGAAGAAGGCGTCCGTCGAGTAGCGGATCGAGGAGAGGAAATAGTTCTCCTCGTTGTGCCTGACCATCTTGTAGAACCTGTCTGCGGCCCTAGGCGAGAGGTAGAAGTTGTCGTAGTTGACTATCACGTGTACTTTGCGTCCACAGCTTGCGAGGCTCTCGTCCAGAAAGTCCGCGAGCTCGTTGGCGTCCTCTTCAGTCTCGATACTCATGCCCTCGAAGTTCACGTACATGACGTTCTTCTCCGAGTCGTACTGCAAGCGCTCGTTCAGGCTCATAGGTGAGCGGTCCTTGAGGCCCATCGGCTCGTCGAGGAAGATCCTCGCGTCCATCGAGCGGATGTTGTCTGGGATGATGGGTCGGAACGCCATGTGGGCCAGGATATCCCGGTTCAGGACTACCCCCGGCGCTATCTCGATGATCTCCAACCCCGCCTCGGTAAGCCGGAAGACGCAGCGCTCGGTAACATAGTACACCGTCTGGCCGCGGCTTCGGGCGTACTCCCCGGAGAAGGTCACCTGCCCCACCCTCTCCACGAACTTGCTCGAGCCCGGAGCCAGGATGCGCAGGTTGCCATTCTCCAGCGCGAACCGGGCGCGCGACGCGAAGGTCCCCATGAAGTAGACGGACCTCGCGTTCTGGCTGATGTTTATAAAACCGCCTGCCCCCGCGAGCTTCGGGCCGAACCGGCTGACGTTAACGTTTCCCTCTCCATCCACCTCGGCCATCCCCAGGAAAGCCTGGTCCAACCCGCCTCCGTCGTAGAAGTCGAACTGGTAGGGCTGGTCGATGATAGCCTGGGCGTTCGCCACCGCCCCGAAGGAGAGCCCGCCGGCCGGTATCCCGCCGACGCCCCCCGGCTCGACGGTGAGCGTGATGAGGTTGAGGATCTCTTCCTCGTTGGCTACCGAGGCGACCCCCTCGGGCATCCCTATCCCGAGGTTCACGACGGCGTTGATCTTGAGGAACATCGCCGCCCGCCGCGCGATGACCTTCCGAACGTCGAGCGGTATCGGCGCGATGGTCTTATTGGAGACCTTTATCTCGCCGGTGTATGCAGGGTTGTAGGCCTCCCCGAAGGTCTGCATGTGGTTCTCGGGAGAGGAGGCGACGACCACGCAGTCCACGAGCGCCCCCGGAAGTTTCACCGCCTGCGGGCTCAGGATGCGCTCCGTCGTGACCCGCTCGACCTGCACGATCACGATCCCGCCCGAGTTCTTGACCGCCTGAGCCATCGAGAGTACCTCAAGCGTCAGCGCCTCCTTCTCCATCGTCACGTTCCCCTCCTCGTCGGAGGTCGTGCCGCGTAGGAGGGCGACGTTTATGGGGAAGGACTTGTAGAAGAGGTACTCCGTGCCGTCGAGCTCGAGGACTTCGATCAGGTCCTCGGTCGTAACGTCGTTCATCTTGCCCCCGTCGAGGCGCGGGTCGACGAACGTGTTGATCCCGACGGTCGAGATCAAGCCAGGCCTGTGCCCCGCTATCTCGCGGAAGAGGAGCGAGATGACGCCCTGCGGGAAACAGTAGGCCTCTATCTTATTCTCCAGAGCGAGCGCCCCGAGCGAGGGCACGAGTCCCCAGTGCCCCCCGATTACCCTCTTCACCATCCCCTCACCGCCGAAGTGGTTCAGCCCCCGCGTCTTCCCGTCCCCCTGTCCGGCGGCGTAGATCAGGGTCAGGTCTTTGGGAGAACCGGTCTCAACGAAGCGTCTCTCCAGGGCGATGGCGAGCTCCTCGGGGAAGCCGGTGCCCACGAAGCCGCTCGTGGCAACGGTATCGCCGTCAAGGATTACGTCCACGGCCTCGTCTACGGAGATTACCTTGTTACGGTTCATTGGGCGCTCCTCCCCTGGTCCGATCCCGATTTCTTCTTCTACGATGGAGGTCCCCCGCGTGCTCATCGCCAACGCGGAAGGCCTCAGAAGGCGTACTACTTTGCCAGCTACCGGACATTGGGCTCGCGATCCTCAGACCCGCTACGTACTGTAAATGTAATTCCCCCTTCTTACCCAAAGCTCCTTACAACTTGTTATGTAAATTGCCTGCATACATCAAACCATTTTCAGCCTGCCTTTCGACTTCCTCTGTTTTCCTGGGATTCAAGTATCTAAACATCGCTACAGACCGAGCTAAAGGAGGGTGCTTGAGCCAGACGTTTGGCGGCCGTGAGAGAGTAGCGGAAGGCTGCCCCGAGGTCGTCGAGCCGAAAGAGACGCGGTCTCAGTCGGATGCTATCTTGACCACGGTACGGCCCTTCGCCGAGCCTTCGAGGAACCGATCAAAGACGCCCGAAAGCTGCTCCATATCTATGGTCTGCGATATCTCCTCGAGGTGGCGGGGACGCATGTCGCTAGCCAGACGTTCCCAAAGTTCGCGGCGCAGGTCCATCGAGAAGTACCCGGTATTGATGCCCAACAGGTTGACGCTACGCAGGATAAAAGGCATGACGCTGGTGTTCAGTACGGCGCCTCCGGCAAGCCCGCAGCTCGCAATACTGCCATGCCGCATGGTGGTACGGGTTAGCCAGGAGAGCATCTCGCCGCCGACCGGGTCCACGGCCCCCGCCCAGATCGCCCCCTCCAGGGGCCGCTCGCCCATCTTCAGATCATGCCGGGAGAGCACCGACTTCGCGCCGAGTCGACGCAGGAAATCTTGCTCCTCGGCCTTCCCGGTGACGGCGGTTACCTCATAACCCATCCCCGCCAGTATGTTCACGGCGAGGCTGCCCACGCCGCCCGTGGCTCCTGTCACCGCCACCGGCCCATTCTCTGGCCGCAAACCGTTCGCCTCCATCCGGTGTATGGAGAGAGCGGCGGTCAGGCCCGCCGTACCGATACCCATTGCCTCCCACGAGCTCAATCCGGAGGGCAAGGGCACCACCCAGTCGGCGGGGACCCGCGCCCACTCCGAGTAACCGCCGTCGTGATCCTCACTCATGCCGTATCCGGTGACCAGCACCTCGTCGCCCTCCCGAAAACGAGGATCTGTAGAATCAGCGACCTCTCCAGCGACGTCGATGCCGCCCGTCATAGGGAAGCAGCGCATTATCTTTCCAGCGCCCGTAGCCGCCAGAGCGTCCTTGTAATTGATGCTCGAGAAGGCCGCTCGTAAGAGCACCTCGCCCTCGTCCAGGTCATCCAAGGAGATCTCGGTCAGTTCTCCACGGATGCCTCCTTCATCATAAACCCGGTAAGCTCTAAAGACCTCCATGAGTTCCCCCTTATAGTACCGATTCCGAAGCTCCTTTTACGACCCGTGTTAGCGGTACGCCCACTCCCCGTTACGCGTGTCTCCAGCCTTGCCTCGTTCCGGTCTGTGCAGCTTGTCAGGCTAGCTCATCGTAAGAGAAGCGAAGGCCGATAGCTACGATGGCTTGCGCGCCGCGAGCCTCTCGACCACGCCCCACTTCGAGCGTTCGAGGTGCTCGACGACGAGGCCCGCGTCCTGGATGTGACGCAGCGGTTCCCGGAGCAGATGGTCATTTTCGATGAGGACGGCTAGCGGGTTGAGCACTTTTTGCAGGATGCGCACGGGCAGAAGCGGGCTTCGGACGTGCTCCAGGAGGAGCAGGAACCCGCCGGGACGCAGAACCCTCGCCGCCTCGAACACGGCTCGTCTATCGTCCGGGATCGTGCAAAGCGCGAGCGTGGCAACCACCGTGTCGAAGGAGGCATCCGGGAAGGGGAGATCGTGAGCGTCGCCCACGCGCAGCTCGGCCTGAACACCGAGCTCCTGGGCGCGGCGGCGGGCGATCTCTAACATCCCAGGGCTCAACTCGACGCCCACGAGGCGCACGCCCTCGGGGTAGAAGGGGAGGTTCCGGCCGGTACCCGCGGCGATCTCCAACACCTCACCTTGCGCCTGCGAGCAGACCCACTCACGGCCTCCACCGAAGAGCACCCTCTCGAAAGGGGCGATAAGCTGATCGTAGCCCGTCGCGTTCCGGTCGTAGTGCCGCCGGACGCGTTCCGTTTCGTCTCGCGCCGCCATTAGCTCTCGGCAACAACGGGACCGTGGCTCCGGCACCTGGACCAGGCAGCAGAGCGTCTGGCCGGAAGCCGCTCGCCGATTGCTATAGCGTCACCGCAATACGGATGGGGTTCTCTATCTTCTCGTGCAGGTACTTGAGTGCCGTGTTCACCTCGTCCAGGGGGAATGTATGGGTGATCGACTCCTCGAGGTTCAGGCGGCCGGCGGCGGCGAGCTCGACAAGTTGCTCGATGTTGCGCTTCGTGAAGCCGTAGGAGCCCAACAGGGAGATCCCGTCGCGCACGAAGATCGTCGGGGGAACTATGTTGATCGGGTCAGCCCCTAGCCCCGCGACCACGACCCTGCCCCCCCTCGCCACCGACTCCACGCACTGCGAGATGGTCTGCTGGAGCCCGACGAACTCCGCCGCCACGTCGACCCCCAGCCCCCCGGTCGCCTCCAGGATAGCCTCTACCGGCGACGTTTGTTGCGGGTCGATGGTCAGGTCCGCGCCCATCTCTCTCGCCCGTTCGAGCTGCCCTTCGCGGGGGTCGACGACGATGATCTTCTGGGCCCCCAAGAGCCTGCAGATCTGCACGGCGTGCAGTCCCAGGCCGCCCGCGCCGAACATTGCCACGGTCTCCCCGGCCCGCAGCGCCGCCCGTTCAGCTATTGTCTGAAACGGGGTGGCGACCGCGTCGGTAATGATCGCACCGACCGTGAACGGCACCTCTTCGGGGAGCCGCACCAGGTTCTTGGCCGGAACAGCCAGATACTCGGCCAAAGCCCCGTTCGCCTGAATGCCTAGGATCTTGCGCGTAAGACAAACGTTGGTGTGGCCGGTGATGCAGTTCCGGCACGAAGAACAGAAGAGTAGCGGCGTCACTGAGACCCGGTCGCCCTCTTCCCAGCCCTCGACCCTCGCCCCCGTCGCCGCCACCACGCCGCACGGCTCGTGGCCTAAAATTATTGGTTTGAACGGGGTCGGCGTTACGCCCTCGAAGACGATGTGTACGTCCGAGCCGCAGATCCCCACAGCCTTTACCTGCACGAGCACCTCGTCTTCCCGGATCTCCGGTACGGGCACCTCTTCCATCTGCAGCGGCTCGTTCACCTCGTGGAAGCGAGCCGCCGTCATGCTAGTTGGCGTCATCTCAAAAACCTCCTGACAGGGAAGGGGGCCGGCCTGTGCCGGCCCCGCTCTGTGTCTCTTCCCGGATTACTTAGCCTTCGCTATCTTCTCCTGCTCTCTCTCCTGGAGCTCGCGCCAGAGGATCTTGCCGGACCCGCTCTTAGGCAACTCGGCTATGAACTCGACAGAGCGCGGGTACTTGTAGGCGGCCATCTGGCCCTTCGCCCACTCCATGATCTCCTCCTCCGTGATCTCCTCTCCCTCGCGCAGGACGATCATAGCCTTCGCGGCCTCGCCGCTACGCTGGTCGGAGACGCCGATGATGACCGCCTCCTGGATAGCCGGGTGTTTGTAGAGGGAGCTCTCGACCTCGGCGGGCCAGACCTTGTAGCCGGAGACGTTGATCATGCGCTTTAGCCGGTCCACCATGAAGAAGTAGCCCTCTTCGTCCACCGTCGCGATATCGCCGGTCCTGAAGAAACGCCTGCCGTCCCGCTCGAAGAAGGACTCCTCGTCGGCCTCCGGACGGTTCCAGTAGCCCCTCATCACCTGCGGGCCGCTCGAAACGATCTCACCCTCCTCTCCAACGCCGACCTCTTCGAGCGTTTCGGGGTTGACTGTGCGCGCGTCGACGTCGAACGAGGGGACGCCAAGGCACTGGAGCTTCGGCCTGTCGGGCGGGTTGAAGTGGGTCTGGCTTATGGTCTCCGAGAGCCCGTAGCCCTCCATATAGCGTAACCCGGTCAGGTCTTCCAGCTTCTCCCCGACCGCCGCCGGCAGGGGCGCGCCGCCACCGCCGACGGACATGAGCGAGGAGAGGTCGTACTCTTCGATCTTCGGGTTCGAGAGGAAGTCGACGACCATCGTCGAGATGTTGATCCAGTGGTTCGCGTGGTTTCGTTGGATCAGCTCCGCCGCCGTCTCCTTGTCCCAGCGGGTTATGAGCACCATGCTCGCCCCGTAGTACAGCGGCGCGCTCATGCTGTGCTGCATCCCCGTGACGTGGAAGAGCGGGAGTGTGGTGAGCGCTACGCTGTCCGGCGTCATATTCACCCACAACCCTGCGCTCACGAGCGTCGCCTGCAACGTCCGGTGAGTATGCATGCATCCCTTCGGCTGGCCGGTCGTACCCGAGGTGTACGGCAGACACGCCAGGTCTTCGGGACCGGCCGTATGCTCCCCCGGCGAGCGTTCCGCCCCCAGAGCGTCGGCCCAACGTACGGCGCCCTCCGCCTCCTCCTCGGGCGCGGAGACGACGTCCGGTACGGCGAGGTCCGTCTCGGCTTCCAGGTAGTCTGAGTAGACCGCGACGACTACGTGTTCGAGGCCGCTCTCGCCGACGAGCGGGGAGATGTTCCCGTGGAGCTCCTGCCCGACGAGGGCAACCTTCGCCCCGGAGTCTTCGGCGTAGTGGCGCAGCTCGTCGGTGACGAGCATGGGGTTGACCGGGACGACGACGGCGTCGGCGCGCAGGATAGCATAGTAGGAGATCACGAACTGCGGGCTGTTCTGCATGTACAGGATGACCCGGTCGCCCTTCTCTACACCGAGATCCTGTTGCAGGTATCCGGCGAGGGCATGCACCTGGTCGTGTAGGCGGCCATAGGGTACCTCCGTCCCGTAGTAGACAATGGCCGTCTTCTCCGGGTACCGGGTCGCCGAGACCTTCAGGTTTTGGTAGACGCTTGTCTCCGGAAGCGTCAGGGTGCGCGGCATCCGTCTCGGCCAGAACTCGAAGTGCCTCTCGTTCAACGCTCTCTCCTCCTCACTTCCCGGTGAAGTTCGCCTCGCGCTTCTCCATGAAGGCGGCGACGCCTTCCTTATGGTCCCGGGTGTAGCCACAGACGCTCTGGCCTGCGGCCTCGGCTTCGAGGGCAGCGGCGAGGTCGCTCTCGAAACTCTTGTAGAGGGTCTGCTTGATCCTGCCCATCGCCATGGTCGGCAACCCCGCAAGTTGCTCCGCGTACTCTGCGACCTCCTCCTCCAGCCTCTCGTCCGGGACGACCCTGTTCACGAGACCGACGCGGTGGGCCTCTTCCGCTTCGAGCGCCTCCCCGAGCATGCTCATCTCCATCGCCCGCCCGAGCCCGATTATCCTGGGCAAGAAGAACGAGACGCCGGCGTCGGGGATGAGCCCTATCTTGATGAAAGCCACCGAGAACTTCACGCTCTCGGCCGCGACGCGCAGATCACAGGCCAGGGCTATACCCAGCCCCGCACCATAAACCGGACCGTGTAACGCCGCGACGATCGGCTTCTCTATGTCCACCATCCGCGTCACGAGCTGGCTGTAGGTTCTACGCAGGTACTCCCCGAGGTCCGGGCCGTTCGGGTCGCCGTCACCCTCTACAACCTCGGCCAGGTCCGCCCCGGCCGAGAAGCCCTTGCCCTCCCCCCGCAACACGATACACCGCACCTCTTCATCTCCGGCCGCCTCGTTCAGGGCGTCGTAGATCTCCTCGTGCAACACGCCGTTAAAGGAGTTCAGTTTATCGGGAC
>CADCVD010000163.1:21281-22080 GCA_902806055.1 uncultured Rubrobacteraceae bacterium | reverse complement strand
AAAACGGGAGAGCCCTCCGGGGCGTCCCCCGCGTCTTGCTTCTCCTTCGCCATCTGCTCCAGCCGCCTGAACGCCGGGGTGTCTTCCATTTTGAGCTGTATATACATCGCCAGACCAATGAGGATGATGCTCGCCAGGAACGGGATGCGCCAGCCCCAAGCGTTGAACGCCTCCGGAGACATGGTCGCCGCGAGCACGAGGAAGGACACGTTGCCGAGCACGACCCCGATGGGGACCCCTAGCTGAGCGAAGCTGCCGTAGAAGCCTCGCTTGCTGGGGGGGGCAAACTCCGTTGCCAGAAGAACCGCACCACCCCACTGCCCGCCGACAGCGAGCCCCTGACAGATGCGCAACACAAATAGCGCTACCGCAGCCCAGATACCGATGCTAGCGTAGGTCGGTAGAAGACCTATAATTGTCGTCGAGACGCCCATCAGTAACAACGCAGTTACCAGGGTTTTTTTCCGACCGAGCTTATCTCCGAAGTGGCCAAAAAGCACGCCGCCCACTGGACGGGCAAAGAAGCCAACAGCCGCCGTGCTGAACGAGGCCAGCACCCCGGCTACCGGGTCGATATCCGCAGGGAAAAATAAGGCGGGGAAGACGAGAGCCGCCGCTGTAAGGTAAATGAAAAAATCGTACCACTCTATGGAACTGGCCGCACAAGCCGCTATCAGTACCTTTCTTATAGTGCCAGGACTCGGTGCCGCCTCGGGCCCCGTAGTAGAGCTAGCCATCCCCTATCATCCCCTTTCTGCTTACGGATCGAGCCCGTAAGCATATCCCTTAAACAAGGCCC
>CADCVD010000163.1:0-21271 GCA_902806055.1 uncultured Rubrobacteraceae bacterium | reverse complement strand
ATGAAGAAGTTCAAAGAGTCGGGGTTGCTAAGGGAGTCCTTGCTAACGGCTTTCTCGGGCGAGGTACCGGTGAGGATCTTCTTGACCGGCACCTCGACCTTCTTGCCGCTCAGGGTCCGGGGGACCTCGGAGACATTCAGGATCTCGTTGGGTACGTGCCGGGGCGAGGCGTTCTCGCGTACGCTAGTCTTTATCTTCTTCTCCAGCTCCTCGTCTAGCTCGCGCCCCTCTTTTAGAACCACGAAGAGCGGCATGTAGGCGTTTCCGTCGGGCTTCTGAATATCTATCACGAGGCTGTCGGCGACCTCGTCCACCTTCTCGACGGCCGAGTAGATCTCCGCGGTCCCCATCCTCACGCCGCCGCGGTTTATGGTCGAGTCGGAGCGGCCGTAGATCACGGCGCTGCCTTCGGGCTTCACCTTGATCCAGTCGCCATGCCGCCAAACCCCCGGGTACTCATCGAAGTAGCTCTCCCGGTAGCGCTCTCCCTCGGGATCGTTCCAGAGATACAACGGCATAGAAGGCATCGGCTCCGTGATAACGAGCTCCCCGACCTCGTCTATCCGGGCGTTCCCCTCCTCATCATACGCCTCGACCTTTGCTCCGAGAGCGCGGCACTGTAGCTCCCCGGCCCGAACCGGCAACGTGGGACAGCCGCCGACGAAAGCCGTACACAGGTCCGTACCGCCGCTCGTCGAGAAGAGCCAGAGATCCTCCTTGACATGCCCGTAGACCCACCCGAACCCCTCGGGCGGCAGAGGAGATCCGGTCGAACCTATCGCCCTGAGAGCGGAGAGGTCGTGATCTCGGCCAGGCTCTATCCCGGCCTTCATGCACGAGGTGAGATAGCTCGCGCTAGTCCCGAAGTGGGTCATGCCGGTCTCCTCGGCGAAGTCCCAAAGTACATCCATGTCAGGTTGCCCGGGGTTCCCGTCGTACATGAGAATGGTCGCCCCAGAGAGAAGCCCGCTCACCACAATGTTCCACATCATCCAGCCGGTCGTCGTGAACCAGAAGAAGCGGTCGCCCTCCCGCACGTCCATGTGCAGGCTCATCTTCTTGAGGTGCTCGAGCAGGATGCCGCCCTGCCCCTGTACTATCGCTTTCGGCAGCCCCGTAGTACCGGACGAGTAAAGGACCCACAAAGGATGGTCGAAAGGCACCCGCTCGAACGCCAGCTCCGCCCCCTCGTGCTCTGCGAGGAGTTCGCTCCAGAGCACCACATTTTCAAGGCTGCTCGTGTCGGGCTCCTGCGCGAGATAGGGTATGATCACGGTCTTTTCGAGCGAGGGGATCTCCGCCTGAAGCCTCGCGACGACCTCTATGCGATCATAATCCTTACCTCCGTACCGGTAGCCGTCCACCGCGAGGAGCACCCTCGGCTCTATCTGAGCGAAGCGGTCCACGACGCTGCTCGCCCCGAAGTCTGGCGAGGAGCTAGACCATACCGCCCCTATCGACGCGCACGCCAGGAATGCCACGAGGGCCTCCGGCGAGTTCGGTACGTAGGCAACGACCCTGTCGCCGCGTTTGATCCCCAGAGACCTCAGGCCCGCCGCCAGCTCTGCGACTCTCTCCCTTAGCTCGCCCCAGGTCAACGTTCCCAGAGATCGCAGTTCCGACCGGTACATGACCGCCGGTTCATCAGGGCGCGCTTTGCGGAAGACGTGCTCGGTGTAGTTGAGGTCCGTCCCCGCGAACCACGCAGCGCCGGGCATCTTCCGCTCCTTCAACACAGCCTCATACGAACCGGAGGACTCGACCTCGAAGTACTCCCACATCGAGGCCCAAAACTCCTCCAACTCGTCTACCGACCACTCCCACAGCTCGCTGTAATCGGCGAACGAGAGATTTTTCTCACTCTTCAACCATGCCACGTAACGGGTGATGTTCGCGTTCTCGCGCAAACCGGCTGAAGGCTCCCAAAGCAGGGTCCCTTCGGAGATCGTATCCATGCCCTTCCCCTTATAGTCCCGTGTGATGTGCCGCTCCCCTTCTTGCGACTAGCACCAGGATACTTACCCCAAAGACGCGTGTAAAGCATCTCTTCGGGCAGAATAGGTGAGCTTTACAGCCAGCTCCCAAAAGCTACCAACGTCCGTTCTTCTCTAAGGCCTGCTCGACGAAGCATAGCCGGTCGTTCCCCCAGAACATCTCCTCCCCGATAAAGAAGGTCGGCGCCCCGAAGATGCCTTTCTCGACGGCCTCAGAGGTAGCGTTTTTCAGGGCCTCCTTCGCTTCCACGATCGCAGCTCCGTGTAAAACCTCATCCGGGTCAGCCCCGATCCTGCGCGCCACCTCCCGTACAGGCCCGTCCTCGTCGGCCTCCTCGAAGCCCTTCGGTGCGCCTCCCTCTTCCCAGTAGAGTGCGAACGCTTGATCGACGAACGCCTCCAGCTTCCCCCTCTCCTCGCAGAACATCGCCGCCCGCATCGTCTTTAGGGTGCGGAACGGGAAGGGGTCGGGGAAACGCATCGGCAACCCGTACCACTTCGCCCATCGCTCGATGTCTCGCCTCTGGTAGCGACCCTTGTTCTCAACCTCTACCGGCGGCTGCAACCCCACCGCTTTGTGCACCGCCCCGAGGAGCATCGGCCGCAACACCAACTCCGCCCCCAACTCCTCACACATTTTCTGCGTCCGCCCGAACGCCAGATACGAGTAAGGGCTCACCACATCCAGATAAAACTCTACCCGCTCCACAGCTTCCGCCTCTCCTCCAGAACACCAGAGACCATGGTAGCGCGAGCAAAACCCCTCCGCCGAAAAATCTTCTCAAACCTTGACAAGCTTCCGTCTCCCTCCTAAACTCCCGTTTCTCTATATATCAGGTAGATAAAGTTCTAATAAGAAGGGCAGAGATGCGTAAGTTAGTAATATTGGCGGTGGTAGGTTTGATCGCCCAGCTGGTAGACGGCTCTCTTGGGATGGCTTACGGGGTTACCTCCACGACTTTGCTCTTGACGGTTGGGATAGCACCGGCCGCCGCTTCGGCGGCCGTACACCTCTCGGAGGTAGGCACGACGCTCGCCTCTGGCGCTTCACACTGGAGGTTCGGCAATGTGGACTGGAGCAAGGTTTGGTGGATGGCGATTCCGGGAGGCGTGGGCGCCTTCTTCGGGGCGGTGGTATTGAGCTCGATCTCAGCCGAGGCGGCCCAGCCTATAGTGGCGATCTTCCTCTTCGGCCTCGGCGTCTACATCCTCGTCCGCTTCTCGTTCAAGGTGAGCAACCTGATCACTGAGAAGCCCATCTCCAGGAGATTCCTCTCTCCTCTGGGCCTCGTGGCCGGGTTTCTGGACGCAGCCGGCGGCGGGGGTTGGGGTCCTATCTCCACGCCGACCTTGCTCTCCTCCGGACGCATGCAGCCGCGAAAGGTCGTGGGCACCGTAGATACGAGCGAATTCGTCGTGGCCCTGTGTGCGAGCGTCGGCTTCCTGGTCTCACTAAGCTTCGCCGAGATACCGCTCGGGATAGTCGCAGCACTCCTTGCCGGCGGCGTCGTCGCGGCGCCCCTCGCCGCCTGGTTTGTGCGCTACCTGCATCCGCGGGTTCTGGGTACGGCGGTGGCAGGTGTAATTCTCCTTACCAACGCCCGCACTTTCCTCAAGACCATAGGCATCGACCCAGAAGTCAACTACTTCGTCTACGCTGCAATCCTCGCGATCTGGCTAGTAGCCCTGTACTTCGCGCTCTCCTTCGCGCGCCGGGACTCGAGACCGCTACTAGGCAGCAGCGAGGCCAGTCCCCAGAGCTAGCCGTGAGCCTCAGCTCATAACCCTAACTGATCACTCGGCGGCCGGATGAAAAGTAGTTTCACCCGGCCGCCCTTTCCGACTACCTACACACGCCATAGGGCTCCCCCACCGATTCATCCCCGTTAACAATAATTCGAAATTCTGAAAAAAGCTTCTTCAAACTCTTGACAAGCAAGGACCAGCGCCTGTAGAGTCGCTAATGTTCACTAAATTAGTAGGCAAAATAGACAATAGAGGAGAAGCGATGGTCGAATCTGTAGAGCGGGGTACCCGGGTTTCTCATTTGGCTGAGAGGGCGCCAGTAGTGGATATGGACGTGCACGAGGAGTTACGGTCGGTGAGGGAGCTTGCGCCGTACCTGGACGAGCCCTGGCGGGGGCGGGTGGAGGTCGCGGACGGCTGGAAGGGGGTAGACAGGTTCCCCTACTCCTACCCACAGATCTCTGGAGTGGCGATGGCGGAGGCCGCGACAGATGATGAGGCGCCGGCAGGTTCCTCCTACGAGTTGATGCGCGAGCAGTTACTCGACGCTTACGGGGTTGAGTTGGCAGTCCTGGTTAGCGCCTTCCACCCCACGGACATGCGGGCACAGCCTGAGTTCGCGACGGCGCTTGCGAGCGCCTACAACGACTGGCTACTAGAGAACTGGCTCGGGAGAGACGAGAGGCTGCGCGGCTCGGTTACGGTGGCGGCTCAGGACCCATGGGGGGCAGCACGCGAGATAGACCGGGTAGGTTACGACCCGCGGATAGTGCAGGTCATCCTGCCCGCATCCTCGCGCGACGTGTTCGCGAGGTCCTTCTACCACCCGATCTTCGAGGCAGCGGTCAGGAACGGGCTCGTCGTGGCGTTCCACTAGAGCAACGCTACGGAGACTGCGGTCGGCCTACCCTCGTATTACATAGAGTGGCACACGGCGATATGCCAGGCGTGGCAGAGCCAGCTCATCGGCCCTAGTGTGCCACGGCGTCTTCGACAAGTACCCCGAACTTCGGGTGACGATGATCGAGTCGAGCTGGACGTGGGTGCCGAGCACGATGTGGCGGCTCGATCACAACTACCGGTCGCTGAGGCGCGAGGTGCCGTGGGTAAAGAGGATGCCTTCTTCGTACATCAGGGAGCAGGTCCGCTTCACTACCCAGCCGATGGAGTACCCCAATGATCCCGAGCATCTGTACAGGATGTTCGAGATGATCGGCTCGGACGAGTTTCTTCTCCACCGACTACCCGCACTGGGACTTCGACTCGCCCCAGCACGTCTTCCCGAGCACCTTCCCGAAAGACCTGCGACAGAAGATTCTCTCCGGGAACGCCCGCAACTTCTATGACTTCTAGAAGAGCGTTGGAGCGACGCATACAGCGCCACGTCGTCTGCGAGAGAGGGGATCTCCCCCCCGGCGGCCTCCGGTCCTTCAGGGTCGGCGGACGGCGCATAGCGGTCGCATGCCTGGCCGACGGTTCCTACAGAGCCGTCGCGGATACCTGCCCGCACGAGATGTCGAGCCTCGCAAACGGCAGGGTGGAGAAGATGCTAGTCTCCAACGAAGTAGGCCGCATCCGGGCTGCGGATGATAAGTGCGTCATCATCTGCCCCTGGCACAATTTCGAGTTCGACCTTGACACCGGCCAGTCCCCCTGCGAGCCCGACCGCCTGCGGATAGCTACCTACCGGGCCGAGGTGGAAGAGGACGAAGTAGTAGTCTACGCATAACCTCCGGTAACCGGGCCCAACTCCTACAACAAGGTCCAGACCATCCCCAGAACGGCGCCTACCGGCACGAGCAGGTATACGGGGACCTTGAGTCTCTGGAGCGCCACGAACGAGGCCACGGCGACCGCGAGGGCGAAGAGGTCGAGCCCGCCGTCGTGGAAGAGGACCCTGGTGCCAAAGAACACGGCGAGGTTGAGGATCACCCCGACCACCGCCGCCGTTACGCCGACGAGCGCGGCCTGCAACCGCCGCGCCCTCCCCAGAAGCTCGACATAGGGGGCGAGGAGAAAGATAAACAGGAAGCAGGGCAGAAAGGTCACGTAGGTCGTCGTCAGCGCGCCCAGGGTACCGTAGAGGAGCGGGTCATAAGGGCCGGAGAACTTCCAGGCGCCGAGGAAACCGACGTACTGGGTCACCATGATCAGGGGTCCTGGTGTGGACTCCGCGAGGGCGAGCCCCTGCACCATCTGCTCCCCGGTCAGCCACCCGTACTGGTTGACGGCCACGTCCGCGACGTAGCTCAAGACCGAGTACGCCCCTCCGAACGTCACAAACGCCGCCCCGGTAAAGAACAGCGCCTCGTCGACCAGCACGTCCCCCCCGCCTCGCCATAGAACCAGCGCTCCCAACGGAACAGCCCACAGTATAAGGAACACCACTACGAGCCTCGCGATCCGAAGCAGAGAAGGGCGGCGGCCCGGCGCAAGGTCGCCGTCTTCCGCGTCCTCATCCGAGGCCGGGTCATGACCGCCGGAACGGAACACATCCGGGTAGCGGACGTGCAGCAGGAAGCCGGAGAGGGCGGCCACGGCCACGACCAACGGGAAAGGGACGGAGAGAAAGTAGATGGCTACAAATGCTGTGGCGGCGAAGGCTACGAGGGCCGGGTGACGCAAGGTGCGGCGCCCGATGCGGAGAACCGCTTCGAGGACGACGGCGACGACGACCGGCCCGACACCGTACAACAGCCCGGTTATCGCCGGTACGTCTGAGTAGGCGACCGTGAGGAAGCTCAACAAGAGAAGTACGAAGATAGACGGTATGACGAAGAACACGCCCGCGATCAGGCCCCCTAGAGTTCCGTGCAGCCGCCAGCCGATGTAGGTCGCGAGCTGCTGCGCCTCGGGACCGGGGAGTAGCATGCAGAGGTTCAGGGCCTGCAGGTAGCGCCCTTCGGAGATCCATCGTTTACGCTCGACCAGCTCGCGATGCATCAACGAGATCTGGCCGGCAGGTCCCCCGAAGTTGATGAACCCGAGCTTCACCCAAAACAGAAACGCCTCCCGGAACCCGACACTCTTTTCCTCCAAAGCCACACCCTTTTCCGCAGTTTGCCTACTATCTTTATGGAGATATGTGTAGGTTACAGGGTCGTTATGCTGACCATCAAGCCATCCTCACGGCTGGGCAGGGTTTTGCGTCAGTGGTGGATCCAGGCTTCGGGGTCGCGGGTGAGTTTTTCTACGGAGGCGGGGAGTGAGCCTTCAGCGAGGTCGGCCAGGGTCACGGTTTCGAGCACGGTGCGTAGCGAGGCGCGGACGGCGATCCAGACCTCCTTCAACGGCGCGGCGGCGCCCACGTACTCGACGGCCTCCGGCCACTCGCCCCGAACGTTGGCGAGCGGTCCTTCGACGGCGCGGATAATGTCGGCGAGCGTCGTCTCACTAGCGGGCCGGGCGAGCCAGTAGCCGCCCGCGGCGCCCCGCTGGGTCCGCACGATCCCGGAGTGCTTGAGGTCCAGCAGGATGTTCTCCATGAACTTCTTCGGGATGCCCTGTTCCTTGGAGATACGCTCCCCTTTGAGCGGTCCCTTCCCCTCGGATGCCGCCCGGGCGAGCTCGGCCGCCGCCCGGAGCGCGTAGTCAGCCCGCGCCGAGACCTGCAACGCCTACTCCTCCCCGCCTATTGTCCCGGTACGGCTCTCAGTCGGCCTCGCTCTCCCTCTGAGACTGCCGCTCCTTCTGGGCCTGATCCGGCGAGCCCGACGCCTTCATCATAAAACCGTAAGAGCCGATCAAGATGGCTATAAACACGGCCATCACCACCGCGAACTGCACGTACTCGGACAAAACCGCCTCCTCAATAGACCGTCGTCGGGCGATCCTTCCGCGCCCACAGAGGGATTCTACGCCAGCGGCGACCGCTCTGTTGAACGGTAACCACGCCGGTGCATCTCTAACCAACAACCGGCCTGGAGCCGAGGATCCCGCCGGGAGCTGACAGATCTCGCATGATAGATCGCGAGAGGACGAGGCGCTGCATCTCGCTCGTGCCCTCGTAGATCTCCGTGACCCGCGCGTCCCGGTAATACCTCTCGACAGGATGGTCCTTCATGTACCCCTGCCCGCCCAACACCTGCACCGCATCGTAGGTTACCTCATTGGCCGCCACCGAGGCGAAGAGCTTCGCCCGCGCCCCCGCCTCGCCGTGCGGCATACCCTGGTCCTTCATCCACGCCGCCTCGTGAGTGAGGAGCCGGGCCGCCCGGATCTTGGTCTGCATCTCCGCCAGCTTGAACGCTATCGTCTGGTGCTCGGCTATGGGCTTGCCGAAGGTGGTCCGCTCCGAGGCGTAACGCGCCGCGTACCGGAAGGCCGCCTCAGCTATCCCGACCGCCTGCGCCGCGATCCCGATTCTCCCGCCGTCCAGCGTTCCCAACGCTACCCGCAGACCTTTTCCCTCCACGCCGAGACGATCTTCTTCGCGCACGAAGACGTCCTCAAGGATCACGTCGTCTGTCGTAGCCGAGAGCACGCCCATCTTCTCGGCGTGCTTGCCGAAGGAGATGCCATCCTCATCCACCCCGACCACGAACGCCGTAACCCCCTCCGGCGCCCGGGCGAAGACGACCATCGTGCCCGCCGCCCGCCCGTTCGTGACCCACTGCTTGTGCCCCGAGAGCCTGTAACCGCCGTCCACCCTCTCCGCCCGCGTCTCGATCGAGGCAGTATCCGAGCCCGTAGTGGGCTCTGTGAGCGCGAAGCAACCAATCCTCTCCCCCCGCGCCAGTTCCGGCACCCACCGCGCCCTCTGCTCCTCGGTCCCGTAGTCGAGGATCGGCAACGTCCCAGCGCTCGTATGTACTGCGAGCGTCACCCCCACGCCCGCGTCGGCCCGGCTAATCTCCTCAAGGAGCAACACGTAAGAGAGGAAGTTCGCCCCCGCCCCGCCGTACTCCTCTGGCACACACAGCCCCATGAACCCGGCCTGCGCCAGCTTCTCGAAGACCTCCGCCGGGAACCGCGCCTCCCGATCCCACTCCGCCGCATGCGTGGCCACCTCCCGGTCGGCGAACTCCGCCGCCCGCTCCTGGATCTCCCGTTGTCCCTTGCTGAGTTCGAAGTTCATAGAACCTCCGGTCGGGTTGAAGTCTCTCTTACGGTCTTACCCCGCCTCCTCAAGGAGCTCGTTGACGGCTGTCGCGACCTCCTCGGGGTGATCCTCAGGGACGAAGTGCTTGCCGCCCTCGATACGCTCGATCTTCGCCCCTAGCTCGTAGGCGAGCCGGTAACCGTAGCCGATCTGCTGAAACTCGTCCGCCGCGCCCCACACCAGGCGCGCCGGGATGTCTATGTTGGGGATCTGATCGGCCACGGCGAGCGTGTCGTTCACGTCGAGAGCGCGAATCTGCCGGACCATCGCCGCGGCTCCCCCTGCCGCCTCGTAGTAGGGCCAGTGTTCCGCGATAGACTCCTTCGCCCGGTCACCGTTGTCGTGGCCCCTGTGGAGGAAGGTACTGTAGAAGAGGCGGAAGACCGCATCGGGCATCCGTTTGACCCCCGGTCCCATCATCCGCATAGCCTTGACGCTTGGTATCGGCCAGGAGTCGTAGCAGATCGCGTTCGTTAGAACGAGGCCGCGCACGAGTTCCGGATGGCGAACTGCCAGGATCTGAGCTACGCCCCCGCCGAGGTCATGTCCGACGAGAAAGGCGCTCTCCAACCCCGCCTCTCGCATCCAGGTCGCAAGATAGTCCGCTTGCCTCGCCATGGAGATGTCGCGCTCCCAGCCCTCCTCTATAGAAGCGCCGTAGCCCACCATCTCCCAGGCCATAGAACGTGCGCCTTGCACCAGAGGAACCACGTGCCGCCAGAGACGCGGAGAGGTCGGGATGCCGTGGACAAAGACAACGGGATCCCCATCCCCCTCCTCTTCCCACCGCATGCGAACGCCATCGGTTTCGACAGTTTTAGATTCCATCTCCGCTCCCCACTTCCGGATCTCAACACGCTAGTTATTTAGGATCAGCTACGTCGCAGTATATGCTCTACCGAGCTGGCCCATCCCGTCAAACTAGGTCTCCCGGTCCCACTCCGCTAGCAGGGTGCCTCGCCCGATCGGCGTACTCTGCGCACACTCTTTGATCTCCTGTAGCTTCCTGCTGAACTTGAAGTTCATGAGCCGCTAGATCTACAGACGGGCTTGCAACGCTTCTTGATGAGCGGCGGCACGCTCGACATAGGTTTGTACACCGCGAGCTATATCTTTCGTCTGCTCCTCGCTAACATCTTTTACCCGCTTGGCCGGGGCACCGATTATGAGGCTACGGGCAGGGAACTCCTTGCCTTCGGGGACTAGGGCGCCGGCTGCAACGATAGACCCCTCGCCTATCTTCGCCCCGTTCAAGATCGTCGCGCTCATGCCTATGAGGCTGCCGGCTCCGATCTCACATCCGTGAACGACCGCCCGATGCCCAACCACGCAATCGTCTCCGATGGTCGCCGGATACCCCGGGTCCGCGTGCAGCACACAGCCATCCTGAACGTTGGTACGCGCCCCGATCTGAATGGGCTCCGTGTCTCCCCGCAGCACGGCACCGTACCAGACGCTCGACTCCTCCCCCAGACGCACCTTCCCGATAACGTAGGCCCCCGGCGCCACGAAGGCGGAAGGCGCGACCTCGGGGTAAAGATCGCCGTAGGGAATAATGGTGCCTCTCTCGGTCATCGTCCGTCCTTTGGTTCTCTGAACCTGATATAGCCTGCAACGTTACTCGGCACGCGTCAGACACGCAAGCCGCTTCGGCACGCCTCCTATCGTGAGAGGAGGCGACGTCCGAGCAACGCGGCGCCGAGGACGAGGGGTCCGGCGACGGCGGCGCGGCCCGCGTTGCGGCGGGCTGCCTGGACCACCGTGCGCTTCGCCTCCTCGTTGAAGCCGCCGTCGGTGGAGGTCCAGCGAGAGTCCGGCTCGAAGAGGTTGCCGGGGCCGGGTACTCCGGTCTCGTCCCGGAGGAAACCTTTCCTGACAGTTCGGTCGATCACCCGCTCGTAGAACGCCGGCGAGAGGGCGTGGAGAGCTTCCAGCGCCCTGACGCTGCTCCCGACCACGACCTCCCGGCGTGGACGTTCGGCGCAACGCACGATCGCCCGAGCGACCTTCTCGGCGGGCAGGATGCGCCCCGACGGCCCGACCGTATCCCGCGTGTAGTTCCCCGCGTAGCGATAGAGAGGCGTATCGACAGGGCCCGGAAAGATGGTGCAGACGTGAATATCCGTTCCCAGAAGCTCGCCCCGGAGGGCCTGGGAGATCCCGCGCAGGCCGAACTTCGTCGCGGTATAAGCGGCCTGGTACGGTGAGCCGACGAACCCGAACCCCGAAGAGACGTTGATCAGGACCCCGCTACCCCTATCACGGAACCGATGCAACGCAGCCTGCGCCCCATGCATCGCGCCGAGCAGGTTAATCTCTACGACTCGGCGGTTCGTCTCCTGCGGCGTCTCCTCGAAGCGGCCGAAGGAGGTCACCCCGGCGTTGTTCACCCATACGTCCAGCCGGCCGAACCTCTCGACGGCACGACGCGCGAGTTCCTCCACGGCTCCGGGGTCCGCCACGTCCGTCGGCACAGCGAGGGCCTGTCCCCCCGCAGCCTCGCACTCGGCGGCTGCCTCACGCAGGGCTTCCTCCCGGCGGGCGGCGAGCATCACCGACGCGCCACGCCGAGCAAAGAGAAGAGCGGCGGCCCGTCCGATCCCGCTCGAAGCCCCCGTTATTACTACGACCGAACCTCTTAGATCACGCGTCATCTACAAGACCTCCTCGTTGTTTGTGCTGCGTCATCGCACGGACGGCGTTTCGGGGTGGTATGTACCCACTGGAGATGCGAACCGCGCCTCTATCCGTTGAGGAACCCGTTCAAGACCTCCGCGAAACGGTCGGGGCATTCGACGTGGGGCAAATGGCCGCAGCCGGCGATAATGGCGAGGCTACCGTTTCGGAGGCGGGATGCCGCGTCTCGGGCGTGTCGCGTCGGCATGACCTTGTCCTGCGCGCCCCAGACGACTAGCGTCGGTATCTTCAGACGCGGAAGTTCGTCCAGCAGGAGCTCGCTCTCCCGCTGACCGGCAGGGTTTACGTGGCGGCGCAGCGCGGCGAGCGTCGCCTGCATGAAGCCGGGCGTCAGCCCCAGCCGGTACTGCTCCGCCAACCACTCCGGGGGCGCCGAGGCGGGCAAGGCGAAGAGAAGCGGCGCTTTCCCCCAGGCCCGCTGCACGGCACCCATGGGCGTTTTGGCCCAATAGACCGCCGCATCGCCGTAGCCGGGAAGCGTAGCCGAGGAGAGGGCAGGGTTGATCTCCCGCCCGAGCCCCGCACTGTCCACCAGGCCCAGGGCATCCACCCGCGAAGGATCGGAGAGCGCCAGGCGCAGAGCGACCAGCCCGCCGAGCGAGTTCCCAACCACAGTGGCCCGCTCGATCCCTAGAGCATCCAGGAACTTCGCGGCGAAGCCTGCTAGAGAGGAGGACGAATAGTCCGCGCCGTCTCCCGACTCGGGTCTCAACAGGTCGGGAGCGTACACGGAGCGTCCGCGCGCCAGCGCGGGCATGACCCACCGCCAATCGAAGGCGCTCTCGCCGAGGGCGTGCAGCAGCACCAGCGGCGGCCCCTCTCCCGCCGTCAGGTAGCGGACGGGCGAACCGTCAGCCTCCAAACTTCGCTCCTCAACGGCCATAGTAATACTCCCTGTAGCTCTACCGGCCGCCGCTCGTCCGCCCCGATCAAGAGAACTCGTCCCAATAATGCTCGGGGGTACAGTCACCAAAGCAGACCGGCGAGAGCTGTATCAGCTAACACGACTACGGTATCTTACCCTCGGCCTCGACGAGGGTAACGGGCGGATTAGATCTCGACGAACACGGCGTCGCCCTGACCGCCGCCGGAGCTCGTCGACTAAGGTCATCAGGGCACGTACGTCTGAGCAACTGTCGGGTGGTCCGAATAGACGACGCCGTCGTCAACGCACTCCTCGCTAACTCTCAGAATTCGGCTCGACGCTATCGCCATCGCCGCGAAAGCCTCGTTCACCTCCACGAGATCGAGATCGTCTGTGTTCCACCTCATAGGTGAGAGCACACCGCCGAACCTGGCCAACGGCGTCCGCGCCGCCCCCAGAGCTAACGCACGCTCCACTTCCGCTCCTCCGATGATCGGGCTTGTGACTAGTCTCCCTTCTATAGAACGGATCAGCACGAGGCCGCCGGTTTAGTAAGATGTGATATTAGGGAAGCAACTTTGCAGGGGAAGGCAAACGGAGGAGGAGCCGTGGCGAATATCGGCGATTATGCGACGACCTACGCGGAGTTCGAGTGGGAGACGCCCGAGAGGTTCAACTTCGGCCGCGACGTGGTCGACGGGTGGGAAGAGGACCGTCCGGCCATGATCTGGCTCGGCGAAAACGGCGACGAGCGTCGCCTGACATTCGGCGACTTCTCCCGCCTCTCAAACAAGTTCGCCAACGCGGCACGAAGCATGGGTATCGAGCGCGGGGACCGGGTGCTGGTCATCACCGGCAAGATCCCGGAGTGGCACGTAGTCCTGACCGCCTTGCTCAAGCTCGGCGCCATCGCCATCCCCTGCGCTCCGCAGTTGCGCGCGTCAGACCTAAAGTTCCGGGCCGAGCACTCCAGTTCCACCGCCATCATCTCCGATCCCAGCGGGATGGAGCAGGCCGACGCTATGCGCGACGAGGCTCCAGAGACGCTTCGGTACTTCGTCTCTTTGGGCGGCGAGCGAGCGGGCTGGGAACGCTACGAAAATCTTATGGACGGCGCCTCCGAGGAGTTCGAGGCCGAAGATACGGCGGCGGATGACGGCGCCCTTCTCCTGTATACCTCCGGGACTACGAAGCATCCGAAGGGCGTGCTACACACGCACGGCTTCACGCACGCCAAGCGCATGCAGGCCCGTTACTGGCTGGACTTGCAGGAGAACGACAGGTTGTGGTGCACCTCCGGGACCGGATGGGCCAAGAGTATCTGGAACGTGTTCTTGGGTCCGTGGAGTCTCGGGACGGAGCTCTTCTTCCACGAGGGCGCGTTCGATCCGGCCGAACGCCTCGAACTCGTGCAACGTTACGAAATAACCGTCCTCTGTCAGGCCCCGACCGAGTACCGTCTCCTCTCCAAGACGCCGGAGCTAGAGAGTGCGAACCTCTCGCAGGTCCGTCACGCCGTCTCCGCGGGCGAGCCTTTGAACGCGCCGGTTATCGAGCGCTGGAAAGACCTGCACGGCATCACGATCTACGATGGGTACGGCCAGACGGAGAACACGCTCATCGTCGGCAACTTCCCCGGAGTGGAGGTCCGGCCTGGCTCGATGGGCAAGCCCTCGCCGGGCTGCGACGTGCGCATCCTCGGCCCGGAGGGAAACGAGTGCCCGCCGGGAGAGCCGGGAGATATCGCGCTGCACGGCCGCATACCCGCGCTCTTCAAGGAGTACTGGGAGCAGCCCGACGAGACCGAGGCAGTCTACGAGAACGGCTACTACCTGACCGGCGACCGGGCGAGCCAGGACGAGGACGGGTACATGTGGTTTGAGGGGCGTTCGGACGACGTAATCCTCTCGGCCGGCTACCGCATCGGTCCCTTCGAGGTAGAGAGCGCGCTCATCGAGCACCCGGCCGTCGTCGAGAGCGCGGTGGTGCCAGCGCCCGACGAGGACCGCGGCAGCGTAGTCAAGGCTTTCATCGTGCTCGGCGCGGATTACGAGCCGGGCGAGGAGCTGGCGCAGGAGATCAAGGAGTTCTGTAAGAACGCGACCGCCCCGTACAAGTACCCGCGCAAGATCGAGTTTATAGACGAGCTCCCGAAGACCACGAGCGGCAAGATCCGGCGCGTGGAGCTAAGACAACGCGAGACCGCTACCACCACCTGAGGTGCCCCCGGATCTGGATACGCTCGCCAACGAAGACTTCTGCTACCTGACGACGGTCGGGCGCGTAACGGGCAGACCGCATGAGATCGAGATCTGGTTCGCCGTAGAGAACCAGACCCTCTACATGCTCTCCGGCGGCCGGGACCGCTCCGACTGGGTAAAGAACCTCCGCCGTCACCCGCAGGTTGAGATACGGATAGGAGACGAACGTTTCGAGGGCCGGGCACGCAGCATCGAGAGCGCGACGGAGGACGAGTTGGCCCGCAGCCTCCTCGTCGAGAAGTACGATCGCGTCCCCGGCACCCTCACCCACTGGAGAGATACCGCCCTGCCGGTAGCGGTAGACCTGGAGATCTAGCATCGCCGGCAGCACACAGACGATGTCAGCATAGAGAGGTAATGAGCTTCGTCGTGAGCGCCCGCGTCCTGTACCTAGACCACAACCAGCAGACTATCCATCGCCTAAGACCTCAGTAATGCTGAGAGTTGCGATAGGCTGCTCGCGATCCGAGGCCCGTACCATGTCAAGAGCTTACCGTCTACCAAGTGAATCCGGTCCTCTCGCGCCGCCGGTATATCTAACGCGTAGAACTCCGGCAGGTCTTCCGCCGAGAAAGGATATGGCTCGTCAGGCAGCAGAACTACCTCGGGTTGCAACGCCTCTACCTCCTCCAGCGTGACTACGGGGTAGCGCGTGGAGCCTCCGCAGACGTTCTCGCCGCCGCACACCCTGAGCACATCGTGTACGTAAGTATCCGCCCCGACGCTCATGTACGGACCCTTCCAGATCGGGACGAAGCATCGCCGTGCCTTCCCGGTCTCCGCGCCGCACAACCTCCCGTATGCCCGACGGATCGGGCCGAGCACAGTCTCCGCCTCAGAAGCCTTGACCATCTCGGCCAGATCTTCGAGCATCTCCAGCGCCCCCTTCACGGTCTCCGGCGCTCCCACCCAGACCGGCGTCCCAGCCTCCCGGATCTTCTCTATATCCTCGCGCGTGTTCTCTTCCCGCACGGCGACAACGAGGTCTGGTTTCAAATCAAGGACGCGCCTCAAGTTCGCCTTCTTCGTTCCCCCGACCTTTGCAACCCTTCCGACCTTACCGGGAGGCTGCGTACAGTACCGCGTTCGTCCGACGACTCGCGCCCCTGCCCCGAACGCGAACAGCGCCTCCGTAAGGCTCGGCACCAAGCTAACGATCCGCTCCGGCTTCATAACGAGAGGATACTCCGCGAAACCTCGCGAAGTGCGAGACCGTTGCACAAATACGTCTACTTTGTAGCCGCTTTGTTACTCACGTAACTTAATACAAGTTAACTAAACTAGGAGAACGGGCCAAAGGAGGCGAGCTTTGGAGAACGAGGTTCATACTTCGGGACACGGAAATACTACTTTTGGGGGATGTGACGCCAGCGGCAGGGTGAGAAGATTTATTCAGATTTGTTAAGCAACGAGGAACAGAGGGAGGCGAGCACCGTGAAGAGGTTGATGGTTCTGGCGAGCATTTTGGCGGTAATGTTGGCTGTGGCGGTTCCGGCTGCGTTTGCGCAGGGTGTTCTGCCGCAGGGAGGAATTAAGGTGACGGGGGTGCTCTATAGTCTCCCCAGCGACGGCGGCCCGGCCCCTTACGGCATAACCGACGAGGCGACGGGCGAGAGGTACATCCTCGAGGGCGCCGGCTCGGAGATAGGACGATTGGAGGGCCAGCGGACTTACGTTGAGGGCGTACCCCGAACCGACCCGAACACCGGCTTCAACTTCCTGGAGGTCAACGGCTACACCGCGGCCGATCGGGGCGGCCCTCCCGGCCCTCCGCCGGGCGAGGAGTTCGCTACTCTCTCATTCGAGCTTACCGTCGAGGGCGAGCCTCCTGCCGACGCGACGTTCTTCGGCAACGTACAGATGGGCGAGGGAGGGCCGGGATCTTTCGTGCCGCTCACCGACCCGGACGGCGACGGTCTGTACACCGGCACCACGAGGGTAAACAGGTTCGGGCCGGGACCGAGGCCCGTGCCGCCGGGTGTGGAACCGCTGTCGTTCGGGGTCAGGATAGTGCAGGGTACGGGGACCCGGGGCAGCATACCTGGCGAGCCCAGCACCGTTATCAAGGACTTCGGCGCGGTGCCGATGAACGACCAGACCTTCTCGGCCAGCATCTCGTATGAGCAGAGTGGCGGCTCTGGCAACAGCGGTAGCTCCGGTAGCGGCAGCAAGGCCAGGGAACTACCCAAGACGGGCGGTGCGGCTCTCGTAATCCTCGACACGGATACCCTGCTAGTAGCCAGCGGGCTCCTGGCCCGACGCGCTAACCGCTGAAGCGCCCTAGCCTTCTATCTAGGAGCCGGCCTTTGAGGAGCCAGCTCCTCGACTTTCGTTGAAAGTCGTTTGAGTTGCCACCACTGTGCTCGAGAAGACCACCATCTCTACCGTTGCCAAAATCACTGTGCAATATCGTCCCCGTCTTCTAACCTCGAGTAAGCATCTTTACTTCAATCGGCTTGGTACCGGGTAAGAATTCGCGTAGAACCGCGAGAGAGGAGGCGCGAATGGCGCAGGAGTTCAAAGAAGGCGATAAGATAGAGTGGAACACGCCGCAGGGTAAGACCTGGGGCGTGGTCAAGGAGAAGCTCACCTCGAGAACGGAGGTTGGAGGCCAGACCGTCGCCGCCTCCGACGACGACCCGCGCTACCTCGTCGAGAGCGAGAAGAGCGGCAAAGAGGCCGCGCACAAACCGAACGCCCTGAAAAAAGTCTAAGAGGTTTCCAGGAATATGGCGAGGAGCGATGATCAGGTAGCGGAGGAGTTTGACGAGCCCCGACGACGTCTTCACACGATAACGAACCCGGGTTGAAGCTTCCCGTCTCACCAGCGAACGCCGCAGAGGCGTTCCGGCCCGGGGTCAGCTAGAAACTACCCCGCTTCCCACTGACCCTAGTACTTTGACAGACCGTATCCACGGTCCATCAAAGCGCAAACCCATTCTGGGCCTTCATCGAAGGCTCACGCTGAGCTGCCGCGCCCTCCGCCTCGCCACGCGGTCGGTTCTTCGTACCCTGGTCTTTACGGTCAAGTCAGTGCTCAAGCTCAGCAAAGGACTTTGCAGGGTGAATGATGCCGGGGAAGATGTCGACGGCATCGCTACCGGAGTTGGCATCCGTCGTCGCCCGGCGCAGCAAGCCCAGGCCCGACTAGCTGTTGTTGGCCGTGACGGAGTTTGCGGCCAACGCTGAGCCCGCTACCGAGAATAAGACCGCCACAGCGACTACCGAGAGGAGCATTCGCCCCACCGGCTCGCCTGCTCCTTACAACAAACGCTGCAGACTTCGCCGGGCATACCTGCGCGTATCGCGACCCGACGACTTATCTTTCATGCCGCGTAACGCATACCTGGATTGGCGTTGCACCTACAACCCAGAAGGGGCGCACAAGAGCACAGCCGGGAACTCTGCATAAGACTCAGGTCGGTACCTAGCCTGTGGCTAGCCCGCGTGAGAAACTTGCTCTCGAGCAGAGGAAAGAATAGGCTACGAAACTGCTAGGGCGGGTGGGATAAGAAGCGGTGGAAAAAAGTCTTCGTAGTTCGCAAAAGCAGGATTGAGGGTCTCACACTACGGCAAAACGTGTAGCGGATGTCGCAGCCTTGGCTCTGTGGAACAGGTCAAGGGTAAAGCGAGCAAGAGGAGTGCATCGTGAAGGCAAGAATGATGAGCTTCAAAGTACCGTCGGAAAAGTTGGAAGATATAGACAACGCCTACCTGACCTCGTTTTTGCCGGAGATGGAGAAACATGAAGGATTCGCGTTCGTGTTGGTATTCAGGAACGAAGACACCAACGAAACGTTTGAAGTAAGCATCTGGAACGACGAGGACGCCTTACGTGAGAGCGAGAGGGAGGGAGGGCTTCTGGAATGGAAACGGGAAACATTAGAGAACATTACCGGCAGCGCAACCGCTAAAGAGAACTACGAACTTCGCCTCATCTCTTGAGTAAGACAGAATAAATAAGCGGCGGGAGGAAGTGTCGTCTTAGCGCATTGCTCTTGCCGCATTCCAGATTGTTAGTCGTCAATGCCAGCAAGAGCCAACCTGCCGGGACTGCGAGGGAGAGGAGACAAGGTTGCTCGAGTCAGGTGGAAATACGAGCGATGACTGATCAGGAGGAGTTGCGGCTACACAGAGGGTTAGAGCGTAGAAGGATCATTGAACGCCTCAATGCTAGCAATACAGGCCCCACCCCTCACGACGATAGAGTCGTAGAGGAGCTACAGCGTGAAAACGAGCGACGGGTCGGGGAGGCCATAGGCACGGTTTTCATAGGCGGGGCTGCCGGAGGTATAGGTGGAGATTGCGGAGGAGGCGGCGGAGATGGTGGGGGCTGTTAAAGAGTAAAGAGAAGGTGTAGGCGAGATATAGAGCCTGAATCCAACAAAAAGGCCAGAACCGCTGTGTTCCGGCCTTTCTCATGCTCTGAACCTTTTGTAATTTGATGCAGAATTTGTGATCCCCGTGCAAAAGTGAGTACTGGTACAACGCTTTGTGCATCCATTTCCTCGCGCACCGATTATAAGGAGAGCTGTTCTCTCAAAGACTCAGTGTAGGCTAAGAGACTAAACGAGGAAGAGGACCGAGGCGCCATCGCCCCGGCCCTCTTTCTCACGTTCTAGCCCTAAAGGATGGGCTTTTTAGCCAGGTCCTGGACCCGCCGGCACAGAATAATAGTACCCTGGAGCATACCCAGGACCAGCGTATCCACCCCAAGCCCAACTAGCCCAGTCTACGTACCAGGGGTTCGGCAGTGAGGGGTTATAACACCACCTCCACGACCATCCATACCAGTACCCCCCATAGGATACATACCATGCTATCTGCCAGGGTGAGCAGTGTGGCTGACCAACCATCTGCTGGCTACCACCAGCCTGGGCACTAGAAGTCTGGGCTTGGGCAACGACTGACCCCATCGTTGCTGCCATAACCGCTATTACTATAAGAGTTACAACCAAGCGTCTCACTATCGGCATCCTCCTCTCTTACGTCGTGCTGCTGATTTTGTCGCTTGCGTTCCGCTTGCGTTCGTGTCTGCTTCAGAGAAAAGAGGCTAGCTAGCTACTACGCCTCCTAAGAGTGGCGTAGGCTAGAACGCCGGAGCCCACAAGCAGTAAGGCGGCAGCTGATAGGATTACAGAGGGTCCACCAGTACTAGGCAGCGCTCCTCCTTCTTGGGTAGGCGAGTGTGGCACTTCCCCAGGATGGTCTCCGGGATTGGGCGAAGGCACAGGCTGTCCCACTATCTGCTGAAGCTCTTCGTGTGAGCCTACTTGCACCACACCTTGTTCGGGCTGGTGCGGACTATCGTCTCCTGGGGCCATATCCTGAGCCAGGGCTGCCGGCGCTAGGGCCAGCATAGCTACAAGAGCAGCCAAAGCCAGGTAAATTATCCTCTTCACAGTTATCTTGTTTCCTCCCTTCTTTCGCAACCCCCGACGGGTCGCAACGAGCGGTAACCTATCTTGCTGGGTGAGCGGCGTATATAGGACATTTGTACTATTGCGTCTACTCTCCCATCGGGTTACAGCCGATGGTGATAGATCTAGACCGGGGCGAAGCTGTCTCTGTTCCCGAATGGTTGCTTAAAAGTCTTCTCGGAAACACACACATAAGAAGAGGGCCGGAGCCTCCTTAGAAGGCTCCGGCCCTTGACACGCATTCTGTAAGCGTTTGCCTTACGAAGCGCTGTTCGATCTATCGTTGATCTGCTCTATTAGAGTTGAGCGGTTCTTGTTGCGCTGCTCATACTTGCGAACCTGCTCCAACTCCTCGGCAGAGAGGCTGTCTAGCCGGGCGGCAATCTCCCCAACGTTCAACTCGTCATAACCCTGAATCGGCACCTCGGCGATCGCCCTCTCGGCATTGCACACACCCTCGTGCACACTCTGAGCGTTCTGCTGGGCAGTCTGGTTGGCGGTCTCAGCGCTCTGCTGTCCAGCCTGAGTAGCGGCCTGTGCGCTATGGCTCGCCGCCTGGCTCGCCGCCTGCACACTCTGCTGTGCTGCCTGTCCTGCAGCCTGTACGCCCTGCTGGGTCGCCTGGCTCGCCGCCTACATGTTGTTCTGCGCTACCTGTGTCGCCGACCTCAACGTCTCCTGGTAAAAAGACAACGCTGAGTTCAAGAACTCAGAGTAGGCGTTTGTGGACTCCTGGGTAAGGGTCTGCAGAGCCTGCTGCTGGCGCTCGCTCTGCTCCTGTACGGTCTGGGCCGCCTGGCGGTTACCCTCGGTCTGGCTCTGGAGGGTCTGTATCCAGTTCTGGAAAAAGTCCTGCGTGAGCCGTAGGTTGCTCTCCTGCAGAGAAACCGTCCTGTCGGCGAGCATCTGGAAAGCCTGTCTGGCCGAGTCGGTTAGCCTCCCAACGGCCTTGTTCTTTTTCCCTGGCTGCTTCTGGCGCTCTTCTTCGCCTGGTAGAGAGAGTCTGAAGTCTCGATCAGGAAAGACAGCCTTCAACTCTAACCAACCCCCAAGTGCTGCGACGTAGCTATTGAGCGTAGAGAGGTAGAGGTCGTCCTTATTCTCAAGTTTCGATATGTTGGGTTGGGACACGCCCAGCAACTTCGCCAGTTCTGTCTGCGTGACCCCATGTGACTCGCGAAGATCAG
>CADCVD010000162.1 GCA_902806055.1 uncultured Rubrobacteraceae bacterium | reverse complement strand
GGCGAGCGCGTCCAGGGCCTGGGGCAGCGACGCCTCCTCCAACCGCTCCGGGCGCAGGGCCCAGACCAGCCGCCGCGCCTCGGTGAGGCTCTCCCGCGCGGTGAGCCGCGCCTGGTCGAGGTAACGATGCAGCTGGCCGGAGTCAGGGGACATACTGCCTTCCGCCGCCTCCAGGTTCATAACGATGCTCGTGAAGCCCTGCGCCAGAGTGTCGTGGATCTCGTGTGCCATCCTCTGGCGCTCTCTCAAGACCCCGGCCTGCCGTCCCGCCCTGCGCGCCTCCTCGACCAGACGCAAGTTCTCAAGCGCGAGCGCCGCCTGGGCGACGACGGTCTGGTACGAGCGGACGGTGCTCCTCGGGAGTCGCCGATCACGCGAAGCTACGGCAAGCAGCCCGATCCTCTCTCCTCCAGGCGCGACCAGCGGTAGAATAAGGACGGACTTTATGCCCAGCTCCCGCCAACCCGCCCGCTCCTGGGCCGGCAACTCTCCGGCCCGCACCGTTCGCGAAGCCCCCCTCCCGGAGCCCACCAGATTCCATGCACCTACACCACCGAAACACACGCTTTGCGGCCAATCACGAGAGGTCTTGAGTTGAGTAGCCCGCAGGCCATCGAAAGGCACGGCCTCGTCTTCGTCCGTCGTGTGGCCGGACCACCACAAGGCTACTCCGACGGCCGCCGGACTCAGCGGATTGTCGCCGATAGCATCCGCAACCTCTTGCGGTCCGCTCGCCTCGCCTATGCGCCGGGTCGCCTCGTAGAGAGCCTCTTGACCGGCAAGGGCTGCTCGGCCCTCGATCCCGCCCATCAAACCACCCGCCAGTCCCAGCGCGAGGTACTTCGTCAGGCCGTCTACGCTAAATCCCCCGTAGACCAACCCGGTGACCTGTCCGGCGACGACCGAGACCAGTGCGATAAGCAGCCCGTGCGCCATCGGAGCCTCGCCGGCTCTGCGCGCTACCCAGGAGGCCGCGAAGGCGCATAGCAGCATCTGGATCACCGGTTGCCCCCATAACCCCATCATCAGCCCGAACTGTCTGGCCTGCTCGGCATCGATGCTTTGAGAGAGTAGGGCGGATGTCAGAATGTACCCGTAGGTCAACGGGTATAGAAGCAGCTGAGGAAGAATCCCGGCCCCCGCACCAGCCGTCAGGACCAATCGCCACCGTACGCCGTCGAGGGTGCCTCTCCTCCCAGACGAACCCACGGCATCCAGGTTCGCGGTCGGCTCTCCGCGAGTCGAGGAGACCGACGAGTAGAACGTGAGGAGAGACCCCAACCTCCTCGCCCTCGTCCTGATAGACCCCATTATCGTACTGCTCTCCGTGAGCGGATCCTCCTGGTTCTCATCTCGCCACGCACTCCAACAACTCACCCTCCGGCGTCCCGCTACAGTGATGATTGCAGAGCGTACACACTCCGACAACCCTTTCCAGGCTGAGATCATACTTCCGGACGACAAGCTCATCCTTTTGGTGGACGCATCCTAATGCCGTGGTGCCACAGTTCTTCTATCTCTTAAGAGGTTTTACAAGGGAGAAGCGTGGTGAGGTTCTGGTGTCGCAGCGCTGACGCTGGTTTTGCCAGTAGTACGGCCTGCGCTTACGAAGAGCACGGCTACCTCTGTTCAGCGACACGGTGGTTCGCAGAGTTGCAAACCGCTTAACGCCGCCCGCGTCATAAGAAACGAGGCGTCGGATTCCGAGTACTTATTGAGAAGCGAGACTGTAAGCCTCTTCTCATGTGAGACGCGAGGACCACCATCTACGGTGCGTTCGCGCCCGAGAGCGCCTCGTCCTCCGTGGAAGCATAGACGGCCAGCCGCAAGGTAGCGGATGAACTGCGCATCACCGAAGATCCAGCTCCCTCCAAAGAGTACCTGACCGGCGGAGAGCTCTCTGCCGCCTCCCTTAGAAACCTAGCGGATGGACCCTGCGTAGACAGTCATATAGCCTTATGCGCATTCTCTCGGCTATGTAGAAAGAGAGTTTGATGAAGCCTGTAAGAGAGATTCACAGGTCCGGGAGGCCTGTTCGCAAAACCGGGTTGTTTCTAGTCTTGCTCTTGGCGTCGGTCGTCCTCGTAACAGGATGCGGCGGGGACGAGCAGACAAGCGAAGATACCGCCGAAGACCAGAGCAACCCCTCACAGACCACAGAGCAGGCCGAGCGGGCGACGAACGCGGAGCGAGCGGAGGATACCGGGATGGATAGGGATGCCACGGCTCGCGAGAGCACCAGTCAGGAGGTAACGCTCAAGATAGAAGGCGACCCAGGGACCACGTTCTCCGGCGCGTGCAACGTTGGGGACCAGAGAGAGGAGATTACCGGAGAGGCGCCCCAGAACTTCGTCTACGACCTGCCCGAAGGCCAGAAGTTGAACTGTGAGGTACGTAAGAGCGGCTCGGACTCGGGCAGCCTCAAGGTTACCCTTACCGCGCCAGGCAACAATATAGTTCAGCAGACTAATACCCCGGGCGGCTCTCTGAACCTTTCCTTCTCGGGGAGTGGAGCTACATCTTCCTCCGGCGGCAACTCCTCATCGATCATTCAGCAGAGTTTTTACTCCGGCAGCTCCTCGTCCAGCTCCAGTTAGACAGAGAAAGGCGCAGCGTCGGTGCGACTCTACACAGGCTGAAGAGGACCATGATCTCGACGCGGTCAGCATTCTTGTAAACGTCAGACGGGCGTCAACCGCCGGCGACCCGTCCGAGCCTCTAGTAGACCCTCCCGTCCCTCTGTTCGACCTCCAGCTCGATGCCGCCGACAAGGCAGGCTATCAGGTTGTAGAGAAAGGCGGAGACCAGCCCGCCGACGAAGCCTATGATGCCGTAGAAGATGTGGAGGAAGATCACGGCCCCAACCCCGAAGAGCGTACCGAAGATGAGCCCGCCGGAGCCGGACTGTGCCGAGCCCGTGCTGGCTACCGCGCCGATCAGCGAGAAGAACGCTATGGGCAGCCCGATCAGCAGCCCGAGCAAAGCGTAGAGTATACCGAGTACCCTGGCGCAAGAGAGCACGCCGACGCTCTTCAAAACCACCCCGCCACCTCCCGATTCGTCCGCCACCGTTACTAACGGTACACGAAAGGAGAGGTTGGCCATCCCGGCTTCTATCCCCTTCAAACCGTACTCCTGCCTCGACCTGGCGAGGCTTCTACTGGAGGAGATTTCTGAGTTGGTCCTCCAGGTAGTCGGCGGTAACCTTTCCCTCAGGGGAGTAGGCGACGGCTTCTTTGCAGAGATGATAGAGGGCGAGGGACCGGGTCGGGGAGAGGCGACGGCTACCGGCCTGCTCCAGGACCATCCGCATTAGCTCCAGCGCCACCTCAGCGTCGGTCTTGCGCTGCTCCAAGACATGGCCTCCCTTCGGCCGACAGCGATCCTCATCTCTCGACCGCTCTTTGCGTTCGGCCATCAGCAGTATACAGGTAGCGCTGCTGAAGCAGGCCGGCGCTATGGTAAACTCGAACGTACTTTGGACCAGAGGCATAGATCTTCAAGCAGCGCATGCGCCGTCTTGGATAGCGCCGTTGGGTAAGCTCGAAGAGGTATACACGCGTTGTCCTATGTGCCGGTACATCTTTCGCGCGCCGCGCGTAGGTACGTACGTAACCGTCGGGCGCGAGCCAGATCTCTGCCCTAAGTTCCCCGGCCGCCAGTCCGACGGTTCCCGAGTTATTCAGGCCGGGATCACGATGTGCCCGTCCTGCTCCTTCGCCGCCCGTGAAGGCTTCGACGATTTGGACCTCTCGTACATGCAGCGCTACGGCCTCGAAGAACGACTGAGAGAGGACGGCCTTCTGCGAGTCTTCCGCACGAGCCCTCCGCCGTGGCTAGCCTTTCACGCCGCCGAGGTCTGCGGCCAGGAGCGCGCCCTCTCCGCCCGCGAGCTAGGCGACCTCTGCCTGCGCGCCTCCTGGGTCTGCCGTAAGGAGAGAGAGCACCCTTTCGAAAGCACCTTTCAGCTGCGCGCCATCCGCTACTTCCTGCGTTCTTTGAAGGAGGACAGGCTTCAGGGGCGCGAGCTCTCCGTCACTACATACTTAGTCGGCGAACTAAACCGCCGTCTCGGCAACCACCGCGAGGCCCTCAACTGGTACGTCAACGCTTCTCGCGCCACCGGAGACGATCCGGCCCTCACCTGGCTCGGTCGTCTCATCGAGCAACAGAGCAAGCTCGCCAAGGAACAGGCCGCGTAGTAGGAACCGGTTAACAAACTGAAGAGCTGGTCCGTCAGGTACCGGGTAATGAAGGTTTCTCGATCTTCTAACCTACGCTTTAGTCTTGTCTTCTTCGTCTGCTCCGAGCAGGCAGCATCGTACCGCTGATTGCCGGAACCGGAAGATACGCCTGAGTTGCAGCCGGACCAGCGGATGGAAGATCTCGCCAAACGGCCACAACGGCAGCTCGTAACGTACGACATCTACTATAACTGTCCTGTTTCCGTCTTCGTAGAAGCGGTGAACGTGTTCCCAAACTCGATAAGGACCGCGCAACTGCTCGTCCACGAACCCGATTGGTGGATGCCAGCCTGAGATGCGCGCCCGCCACCGCAGTGGGATGCCGAATAATCTGAGCTTGTAGTCGATCAGGGCTCCTTCTCGCATCGGGACGGGTCGGGGAGTAAGGATACGGAAGCGAAGTTCAGGCGGGGTGATGCGCTGTAGGTTGGCCGCGTCGGCGAAGAAGGCGAACACCTCTTCGCTTGCCAGCGGCAGGCTCATAGAGGTCTTTAACACGTGGGGCTTCATGTTCCCGTTATAGTAGTGACGTCGAGATCACTTTGCGTGAAAAGCCTGGTTAGTGTCGCTCTCCCGGAATTTCGGACCTTGCTAGAACTCATCTCATAAATACCCGTCCTGCTGTCGACGGCCTGCTTTCAAGGAGTACCGACCATCTTGGAAGGCCAAAAAACGTCATTCCCGGCGTCTACCGGAGCATTCTTTTCACCCTTGTTCCTATTTATGAGATAGCTTCTAGT
>CADCVD010000161.1 GCA_902806055.1 uncultured Rubrobacteraceae bacterium | reverse complement strand
GGGGATGGACGCTGGTGTGTGGCCGTCTCGGAGGACGAGGCACGGCTTACGGACAGTACCCCCGAGGGTACTCTGCGGGTGCACGACGCCAAGAGCCTTGGTGTGCGGGGCACAGACTTCGACACGTTCCTCGCAGGGTATCTCGTGAAGCCGGGGCTTGGGAGCTACGAGCTGGAGGCCCTGGCGAACGAGCGGGGACTGGCGGAGATCGAGGTAACCCACGAGGATATGGCGGTGCGGGAGGCGGCGCGGCGGGCGGCGTTGATACGCGCTCTCTCGCCGAGGCTCAACGGGGAGCTTGAGGAGATGGCGCTCGCGCGGCTCTTCTACGACGTGGAGCTCCCGCTCGCGGACGTGCTCGGGGAGATGGAAAGGATCGGGATGCCGGTCGACGTCTCGACGTTGGAGGAGGTCGGGGCGGAGATAGTGGAGCGGATCTCCGAGCTCGAAGGTCGTATCTACGAGGAGGTCGGACATCCGTTCAACATCGGCTCCCCGAAGCAGCTTGGCGAGGTCCTCTTCGAGGAGATGAGCATCCCGCCGGTCCGCAAGACCAAGACCGGCTACTCGACTGACGCCAAGGTGTTGCAGCAGCTCGCCATCGAACACCCTATAGCGGATAGGATCATCGCCTACCGCGAGCTCGCGAAGCTGAAGGGCACGTATATAGACGGCCTCGTGAAGCTGGTCGGGGAGGACGGTCGCATCCACGGTACGCTCAACCAGACGACGACCGCTACGGGGCGACTCTCAAGCGACTCGCCGAACCTCCAGAACATCCCGATACGTACCGAGATGGGCACCCGCATCCGGGATGCTTTTACATCCTCGCCGGGCCGCAGGCTCGTCATTGCCGACTACTCGCAGATAGAGCTGAGGATACTCGCGCACATGACCGGGGAGCCGGCGCTGGTCGAGGCGTTCACCGGCGGGGAGGACGTTCACACCCGTACCGCCGCCGAGGTCTTTGATGTACGCCCCGAGAGCGTGACGCCGGAGCTCCGCAGACGGGCGAAGATGGTCAACTTCGGGATCATGTACGGTATCTCGGGCTTCGGGCTGGCGACGCGACTCGGAAACGTGCACCCGGCGGAGGCCGAGCGGTACATCAAGCGGTACCTCGAGCGCTACCCGAGGGTAACGAAGTTTATGCAGAGCACCTACGCGGAGGCCGAAGAGAGGGCCGCAAGAGAGGGCGGCGAACCCTACGTGACGACCCTCTTCGGGCGTAGAAGGTACGTAAAGGAGCTAAGAGACTTGAACAAGAACGTCCGAAAGTTGGGGGAGCGGATAGCGTTCAACGCCCGGGTGCAGGGGACTGCCGCCGACATCATAAAGGTGGCGATGGTGGACCTGGCTCCCAGGCTCCGCGCCCTGAACACGGACATGCTGATGCAGGTCCACGACGAGCTCGTCTTCGACGCGGACGAGAGCCGTGTCGAGGAGGTGGCGACGCTCGCGGCGGAGAGGATGGTGGCGGCATACGACCTGCATCCGCCGCTAGAGGTCGAGGTTAAGGCCGGGGAGAGATGGGGGCGGGTGAGGCCCGTCTTCCAGTAGTAAGTATACGTACGCGTGTATCTTGTATAATCACGATTTGGTAATCAAAAGATAAGGAAAGCAACTGCTACATGGCGAACACTACTGAGAACGCGTCCCGGACGCTCACCATGAAAGACTTCTTCAAGGAGGAGAACGGGGAGATCGTCCCCATAGACGATTCCGTCCTTATAGACTTCAAGGACGGGGACATCGTCGAGGGGGATGTCGTCCGCATAGACAAGGACGAGGTTCTCGTAGACATAGGCTACAAGTCCGAGGGGCTCATCCCCTCGAACGAGCTCTCTATCCGCAAGGGCGTCGACCCGCACGAGATCGTGGATCTCGGCCAGCACATAGAGGCGCTGGTCTTGCAGAAGGAAGACGCCGACGGGCGGCTCATCCTCTCGGCCAAGCGAGCCGCCTTCGAGAAGGCTTGGCAGCGGATCGAGGAGGCCCACCAGGATCAGCGCACGGTCGAGGGGCCGGTCATCGAGGTGGTGAAGGGCGGTCTGATCATCGACATCGGCCTGCGTGGCTTCCTGCCGGCGAGCCTCGTCGACATCCGGCGCGTCCGAAACTTGGACTCTTTCATGGGCCAGCGCCTGGAGTGCAAGGTCATCGAACTGAACCGCAGCCGCAACAACGTGGTGTTGAGCCGCCGAGCCGTGCTGGAGGAGGAGCGCAAGGAGGAGCGTAACCGCATCCTCACGACGCTTCAGGAGGGCGATATCGTCCAGGGTACGGTCTCGAACCTCGTTGACTTCGGGGCGTTCGTGGACCTTGAAGGTATCGACGGGCTCATTCACATCTCCGAGCTAAGCTGGAACCACGTCGACCATCCTAGCGAGGTCGTAGAGGTCGGCGAGGACGTCGAGGTTAAGGTATTAGAGGTGGACCAGGACCGCGAGAGGATCTCGCTCGGCCTCAAGCAGACGCGCAAGGACCCGTGGCAGGAGATCGTCGAGCAGGTCGAGGTCGGGGGGCAGATCAAGGGCCGCGTTACCAAGCTGGTCTCCTTCGGCGCCTTTGTCGAGGTCGCGGAAGGGGTCGAAGGGCTCATCCACATCTCCGAACTCGCCGAGCACCACGTCGAGACGCCGGATGAGATCGTTCGCTCCGGCGACGAGGTGGAGGCTCGTATCATCGACGTCGACGCGAAGCGTCGCCGCCTCTCCCTCTCTCTCCGCCCGAAGAAGGAGGAGCGCGAGGAGCAGGCCGAGCGTCCCGAGCGCACCGTCGAGCAGCGGGAGGACCGTGGCGGCGACCGCGGTGGTGACCGCGGTGGTGACCGCCCGCGTCGTGAGGACCGCTTCCGCCGCGACTACGAGCAGCCGCGCGGGTCGCGCGACCGTGGAGACCGAGGCGGGGACCGGGGTCGCGACCGCGATCGCGGGGATCGGGTCGGCGATGGTCTACGGACCGGCGCGTTCGACAAACTCTCCGACCTGGACCTGGGCGACAACAGCTAGAGCTGGATCCCACCGAGATGGAACCCAGGAGGGGGCCGGTGACCATAGCTGTCACCGGCCCCCTCGCGTCCGGGAAGAGCACTTTCGTAAAGATGATCGGTAAGCTTGGCGCTGAGACGGTCTCCTCCGACGAGATGGTCCACCACCTGCTCGCCGAGGACGAAGAGACCGTAAACGCCGTCGTGGGGCGCTTCGGCGAGGGCGTACGCGGGGAGAAGGGCATAGATCGCAAGGCGCTCGCCCGCGAGGTCTTCGGGGAGGCGGAGGCGCTCAGAGACCTCGAAGGGATACTGCACCCGAGGGTGCGTGAAGAGACAGATAGGCGGGCCGCCGCCTCGCGCTCGGACATCTTCGTCGCAGAGATACCGCTCCTCTTCGAGGGCGGGGGCGAGGAACGTTTCGACCTGACCGTCGCGGTCACGACGCCGGACGAGAGACGGCAGGGTTGGGCGGAGAAGCGCGGGATGAGCGAGGACCAGCGCCGCGCTATAGAGGCTCGCCAGCTAACCGGCGATGAGAAGGCCCGGCGAGCCGATGTGGTGGTGGAAAATGATGGGGACCAAGATAGACTCAGAGAGAAGGCGCGAGCCTTCGTGGAGCAGGTACTCGGGGAGAGAGGTTTCGACAGCGAAGAAGGGGCAAGAGAGCGGTAGCTACGGGCGGTGGCGAAGGCGCCGCCGGCACGGGATCATGCTTGCTTTACTCCTGGCGGTTCTCGCCGTGCTGCCTCTGCTCTTTATGGCGCCGGAGACGGTCCGGCGGTTCATCTACCCGCTGAATTACGAGGAGATCATCCTGGAGGCGTCCGAGGAGTACGGCGTCGAGCCGACGTTAGTAGCGGCGGTGATCCGAGAGGAGAGCCGCTTCGACCCGAAGGTCGAGTCCGAGCAGGGAGCGTACGGGCTCATGCAGATTCAGCCGGAGACCGCTCGCTTCATCTCGGAACGCAGCGGGATAGCGGGCGACTACCGGGGTCCCAACGCCAACATCCGCATGGGGACCTGGTACCTGAATTACCTGCAAAACCGATACGAAGACGATGAGAGGCTGGTCCTGGCGGCGTATAATTCGGGGGAGGGGAGGGTGGATGCCTGGCTCTCCGACGAGAGCTTCGACGTCGCCAGTGACATACCCTTCGAGGAGACAAGAGATTACGTCGAGGACGTGATCGAGTCGGAGAAGAACTACGAAGAGCTGTATGGGCGTGATCTAGACAGACGTCAAGGCTAGCTTCCCAATTTCCAAAAGCGCCGGTTATATTCAGCAACTTGCTGGATAATATGGCGCAGATCAATCGAGGTTTGGGCCGGTGGCAGCAGGTTAGAATTCTCGTGAGCTAAAGGAAGTAAGGACAACGCGCTTCTCTCCTGTGGCGTTGAGCACCTACCTCGTATCGCATTAGGACAGCGATTCGAGTCTGCTCATCGGATCTCTCTTTATGGGGGTTTTTAGGTGAAACGCGATGAAGCAGCGGGCTCCGGCCAAAGACAGTGCTCTCAGGCAGGCTGTATCAAACTGCTCCACATCTGCTTAAGGGCCAATATATACTCTTCGAATACCTCATAGTCTACCTCTGGCGAGTCCGGGATGTTCTTCAGTTTTTCTATCCTGGGCAGCATCGGCTCGGACCATACCTTCAAGAGCTTCTCAGGCTCCAAGAAGCTCTTCTTCACAGAAGCGGACGAACGCTTCCCACATTGCCAGAACCTCTCCGGCGAGTTTGCGCTCAAGCGTTGCGAGGTGTCTCAAGAATCCCTCGGTTGCTTCTTCCAGACCGTCGGTTATCCTTCGCAGACCCTGTAGCTCCCCGTCCATCTCGCGTTCTATTTCCTGCTCTCTCCATCCCGGCGGGTCTCCCTTCATGTTCGCTGTCGTCCAGGCGCGCTTGGAGCCCGCGCGGTGCCCGTCCAGGTAAGCGTGAAACGACTGGATTATCCAGACGTCGAAGACGAAGGGCAGAGTCTGCTGGAAGGCCTCTATCATCTTAAGCT
>CADCVD010000160.1 GCA_902806055.1 uncultured Rubrobacteraceae bacterium | reverse complement strand
AGGCTACTGCGCTTACTGCCTTATGTGTCTTGAGATAGGACCAGACCACCCAACCGCTAAAGAGGCACGCAAAGCTCTACTAGGCGCAACGTTAAGGTCGTCAAGGTATTAGAGAGAAAGCGCTCACCTTACCTAGCGGGGTCCTGGTCCCTTCTCGCGTTCTTCGGCCCACCGACGTTCCTGCCCTCAAGCGGCTTCACAAACGGCTTAGCGAGCGCTCCATCTACCTGCGCTTCTTCGGTTCGTTAGAGGAGTTCCCCGAAGAGAAGGCCCAGTATTTCTCTCGAGTCGACGGCAAAGACCACTTAGCCCTGGTCGCGCTCGATCCTGACGAACCGGACGAGATCATCGCTGTGGTGCGCTATGATCGCGAACCGGGTAGCGAGAAGGCCGAGTACGCAGCACTCGTTGAGGATCGGTGGCAGAAGTCTGGAGTGGGGACAGGCTTGACTCGTCAACTGATTGACGAGGCGCGCGACAACGGAGTTAGATTCTTCTACGCACTGGTGATGGGTAAAAATAAGGGTATGCTCAAGCTCCTTAGGCATCTCGATCTCCCAGAAACCGAGCGCCTAGAACACGGCCACAAGCACGTGGAAGTCGAACTATCCTCCGAAGGATCCGGACAAACAGAGATGGCAAGCTGAGGCTGAGGGACTAAGAGACGGCCAGCTGCTCACTTAGCCAGATTTGCCTAGTCGAGTAGGTCCTCGTCGACGGCCTCCGAGCGGGGAATGTATCGGCGGAACCTCTCGACTTCTCTCCCCCGAACGGCGGCGTGTGCGCCCTGCACGTCACGCATGTCTTGCTAGCAACCGTCGTCATCCCATGCCTCCGGATCGTCCTACCCGCCAGTCTCGTAGGCCTCGTAACGGTAGCACAACTCGCCCGGCGGCCTGGACCGTTGAAGGTCGCCTCGTACGTAAACCAGTTTCAGCGAGACCGGCCATTAAATACCTGCAAAACCTGGATAAAATCTACGTGAAAAGCGTTCAGTTGTTGGTAGCCTTCGAGTATGGTTGCTCGCGTAATAGGTGGTCCATTGGGGATCGCGTGAGTGTAGAGGAGGTTGTGCGCATGAGACGCATAATCCTGGTTCTGACGGCGGCTCTGGTCTTGGCGGCGATGACGGTGGTGGCTGTACCCGCCATGGCGCAGCAGCCCAAGGAAGAGCCCAAGATGGAGGAGAAGGGCAAGGAGAATGAGAAGATGAAGGAGGAGGACCTCCCTAAGAGCGGCGGTCTGGACGTTGTCGATGCTTCGGTTCTGGGGCTGACCGCCGGGGTCCTCCTCATCGGCGGCGGGCTGGTCGTCCGCAAGGTCGTCCGGCAGGAGCAGTAGTCCGGCTGCATTAGAGTCGGTCGCGGAGAAGGATAAGAGAGGCCGGGGCTTTTTAGCTCCGGCCCTTTTGCGTCATTGCCAGGGGTGGGTGTCTCGCTGAGAGACCGGGGCCTGGTCACTGGACGTCTCCCCCACCCTGCTGGTCGCTCGGTACGAACCGATAGGCGGCGAGATTTATGTGGAAGCGGGTAACGGTCGTCACCGCGTTGTGACGTCGGGCAGGGATATACCCGCAACGAAGCCCTCTACGTCGTAGCCGTCCACACCGGGCTCCGGCAAGGAGAGCTACTTGGGCTGAAATGGACAGACCTTGACTTGGATGCCGGTAAGCTCTCCGTACACCGCTCCCTCAAAGTGACCGAGAACGGCCTGAACTTCGGTCCGCCGAAGAACATGGCCAGCCGCCGCTCCGTACCTCTAAACAAGAGCGCCATGGCCGCTCTGCGGGCTCACAGGCTGCGCCAGAACGAAGAACGTGCTGTCCCCTGCCTGGCGGGACGCCGACCTCGTCTTCCCCAACCGTATAGGCGGGCCAACCGACCACAAAAACCTCTACCACCGAGACTACAAGCCGCTCCTCGATAACGCCGGGCTCGCAGGCGAGGGTTTCACCTTTCACACGTTGCGGCACACCCTCGCGACGGCCCTGTTTGTGAGGCGCGAGCACCCGAAGGTGGTGCAGTCGCTACTCGGCCACTCCTCCATCACGCAGACTATGGACACCTACTCGCACCTCATGGACGGCATAGGCGGCGACGCCGTGGACGGCCTCGACGAGGCTTTCGGATAGCCGAGCACGGCCCCGGATGCCCCGGCGGTGTCAAAAGGCCCCCGTCGGCGGTCCGGTGGCCTTCCATTTTTCTGCTCATTGCAGGAACTTTATTCGGGTGACGACGGGGCTCGAACCTGCGACCTTCTTTCAGTCTTGACACATTGTCCCGGCACCGTTTCAGATGAACCTGCTGGATGGCCTCAGCCTTGACTCCTCTGGCTAGCGGGATCTGCCTTCATCGACATATGGACTACGGCTCTAGAAGCTTCGCCTCCAAACTCTTTGACCACACGCCCCAGTCAAGTCCAGACTCTAAGAGGGCGTGTGAGAAAACCCTCAAGCAGGGATTTCGCTTTCGTGTTGGTTGAGTCACTGCCCTCGAAACAAAAATTCAGGGTTTGCGAGGCACGGATGTCGAACCTCGAACCACCAGGTCGGTTGGCAGTGATCCGGTACCCGGTAAGCCTTTATCGCGAAGCTGTGCAATCAGCATTCGTCCGGCCAGTAATCCCTTCTCGGCGTGGTCCTGGTGGACGGTGGTCAGCGGCGGATTGGCGCTCGCTGCCACGGGAATGTCGTCGAAGCCGACCACGGAAATGTCTTCTGGCACGGAAAGCCCGTGCCCTGTTGCCCACTCGATGACGCCCAGCGCGAGCTGGTCGCTTGAGACGAGGACGGCCGTCGATCTGCGCTGTGAGGAGAGCAACCCTTCCGCTGCCCGGCGCCCGAGTTCTTTGGAGCTGCCCGGACACTCGTAAACAGGCACCTTGGACCAGGGCAGGCCGGCGTCCTCTAACGCAGCGCGGTAGCCCCGCAGCCTTAGATGGCTCACGCGGAACGCGGCTTGCTCCTGGCGGTCGAGATCCGCAATCCCTTCTCGACCGTCCGCCGAGAGTGCGAACGACACGATGGCAAACCTCTCGTGTTCGAGGTCGAGGAGATGTTTGGCCGCCATGCGGGCCGCCGCCTCGTCGTCGACGCCCACGAAGGGTACGCCATCTTTGAGGGGTTGGTCCACCACCACGGCCGGCAACCGTCTGTCCAGGGCCCCTTTCAACAGCGGTTCCTCTTCGCTCATCGAGTAGATGACGAACCCGTCCACCGCGGCCTGTGCTGCCGCCCTCGGGTCACGTCCAGCTACCAAACCGCCTCCGGTTGCAGACACCAGCAGAAGTCCCAGATCCGCCTCCTCGGTGACCGAGCTCAGGCCGCCCAAAAAAGAGACCGCGGCCGGGTCGTCGAAGGCATAAGAGAGCGGGTTCGAGTACAGAACTCCCACTACGTCTGTCCTCTGCCGCCTCAAGGAACGTCCCACGGGATCCGGCCCATGGTAGCCGAGCTTACCAGCCGTCTCGAAGATACGTTCCCTAAGTGCCTCCGAGAGCTGGTCAGGCCGGCTGTAGGCGTTGGAGACCGTCATCGCTGAGACCCCAAGCTCCTCGGCGATCCTCGTAAGGGTCACACGCTGCCCGCCAGAACTTCCAGAAGACCTCCCCGCCCGCTCTTTCTTGCCGTCCATGAACTCGATGCTACACTACTTTAACGTTAAAGAATTATCGTTAAGGATCATCGGGGAGGGCTATGGTGGATCAAAGAGAGGACGCTCGCGTCGAACGCAAGAGCGCGGCCCTGGCGCTCTTGTGTATGGCGCAGTTCGTTGACGTCCTCGACGTGAACGCGGTAATAGTCGCCCTGCATTCCATCGGAGAGGATCTCGGTTTCTCGCAGGCGGGTTTGCAGTGGGTGGTCTCGGCCTACGTGTTGTTCTTCGCGGGTTTCTTGCTCTTGGCGGGGCGGGTGGCGGACCTATGGGGCAAGAGAAGGACCTTCGTCGCGGGGCTTGCCTTGTTCACGACGGCTTCGCTCCTTTGTGGGCTTTCGGTCTCTCCACAGATGCTGGTGGTATCGCGTGCTTTGCAGGGGCTTGGAGCGGCGATCACCGCCCCGGCTGCCCTTTCGATCATCACCACCATCTTCGTGGAAGGCCGGGAGCGGGACCGGGCTGTGGCAACCTGGACGGCGGTGGCCGCCGGAGGCGGAGCGGCGGGGCTTGTCTTGGGTGGCCTCATCGCGGACGCTCTGGGTTGGGAGTGGATCTTCTTCGTCAACGTGCCTGTCGGCGTGGCGGGGATAGCGCTCTCCTACGTGCTGCTTCCCGAAAGCCGGGACCCTTCGGCTTCACGACGTCTTGACCTGTTGGGAGCAGGAACGGTGACCGCGGGACTGGTGTTTTTGGTCTTGGGGCTTACGCGGACGGAAGAGGTGGGATTCGGATCAACCACCACGCTGGCGACGCTCGGTTTCGCCGCCGTGCTTTTCGGGACCTTCGTGTTCGTTGAGAGTCGCGTCGCAGATCCCCTAGTCCCCCTGGGACTCTTCCGCCTGCGCGGATTGGTAGGGTCGGCCCTGGTCGCCTTCGCGCTAACCGCCGCCACCGCCCCGGTCAGCGTGCTGGTTACCCTCTACCTGCAGAACACCTTGGGCTACCCTGCCTCCTTTGCTGGCCTTGCGGGCCTCCCGCTCAGCCTCTTCGTAATCGCCGGTTCCGTGCTGGGAGGTCGGATCGCCGGTCGCGTGGGCGGAAGGGCGACGATGTCCCTGGGTCTCGTAGTGGTTGCGGCATCGGCGCTCGTCACCACGGGCATCACCGCCGAGAGCGGCGTGGCATACGTACTCGTGGGCGCGGCCCTTTCCGGGCTGGGCCTGGGTTGTGCCTCGGTCGCTGCCACCGCTCGTGGGACCTCGGCTGTAGAGGAAGGGAAACGTGGTCTGGCCTCAGGATTCATGAACACCTCCGCGCAGGTGGGAACAGCACTTGGGCTTGCCACCCTCCTCACCCTCGCGGCGGCTCACACTGAAGCCTTATCCGATGGTACGAAGTCAGGAGCCGAGGCGCTGGTGGCGGGCTACAGGTTCGCGTTTTTTCTCGCGACGGGCGTCGCATCGCTCGGCGTGGTGGCCGCCCTCTCTCTTCTTTGCGGTGCCGAAGCGTCCCGCAAACAGTAGTCGCCGCTGATCGTGTCGAGCATTGCGCCGCCGTAGCTTTTTCCTGCAAATCAAACGGTTTTCCTAGTAGGGGCGGTGGGACTCGAACCCACACTGTACGGATTTTAAGTCCGCTGCCTCTGCCGATTGGGCTACGCCCCCCGAAGGCTTGACAACGAGTATAGCAACTACTCTGTTTGGTTCGGGGATGCCGCGCACTCCGGGCAACGCGCGGGATCGGGGCAAGGTCCTTCGAGGCGAGCCAGGGTCCACTCAGCTACGCGGTTTGGGATGACGCCGGCGACGTGAAGGGCGGTGAAGGCATGAAGGCACTTGATGCGCCCGTTGTGGCTACTGACGCCGGCTACTCGGACGCCATAGAGCCTCAGGTGTTCGTCGTGGGTCTCATCCACGACCTCGGCGCCGACCTCTTCCTGAGCCTGGCGGACGCCTCCCCCGGCCTCGACGCGGGAGATCTGCGCCCCAAGGGAGGGGCAGGTGAGCCAGAACGTGGTCGGCATCTCGCGACGGCGCTCGTTCTCTATGACGGTTGGGCGTCCGGCGGGGCAGCGGGCAGCGACGCGGAACGGCCTCGGCTCGCGACCGAGCTGTTGAGCTACTGCCTCATAGTCTTTATTTCCGTTAGTCATCTACCCTTTGTCGAACGATAGACCTGTAAGACAGCTCCTCCGAAAGAGGATGGTACTCTCGTAGAACAATTGCTGCCTTGTCTTCTCTTTGGCCGCTGAAAACGAACGACTATTTCTCGATTATGTATACCTTCTCGCCGGGTTTTATCATACCGTAGCGCTCTCTAGCGGCCCGCTCGATGCCTTCTTCGGTCTGTAGCTCCTCCGTGCGTCTCTCCTTAGCTGCGTTCTCCTTCTCTAGCGTCGCCAGGTCGGAGTGTAGGGTAGAGATGCGGTCCCGGTCTTCAAAGATCTGTTGTAGCGGGGAGACGTAGGACGCGAGGAGCAGCCCGATGAAGGCCGCGTAAAGGATCACTTTGACGGGCCTCGTAAGGCTCACGGGCCGGTTACTCTTCCCCGCCTATCGTATCCAGCTTGAGCATGTTCGTCGAGCCGGGCATAGTACTCATCGATCCGCCGGTGATAATAACCTCATCGCCCTCTTTGACGAGCCCGGATCTTCGGGCTGACTTTACCGCCTCGTCGTAGCGCTCCTCGATGTTGCCCCGCTGCTGGCCGCTTATAGCGTTTACGCCCCAAACCATCGCGAGCATGCGTACCGTGGTCTCCTCAGGGCTCACGGCGAGTATCTTGTTCGGCGGCCTGAAGCGCGCGACCCTTATGCACGAGAGACCGCTCTGGGTGGCGGTGATGATCGCCTCCAGATCCAAATCTTCAGCGAGCTCGCAAGCAGCATGCGTCAGGGCGTCATAGCGGTCTCCCCGGCCCCATCCTGTCAACGAGGCTATGTCCCGTCCGTAGTCGATAGCCTCCTCGGCGGCCCGGCAGATGCGATCCATCTCCCGCACGCTCTGCAGAGGGTAGCGTCCCACCGCCGTCTCGCCCGAGAGCATCACCGCGTCGGTCCTATCGAAGATCGCGTTCGCTACGTCGGAGACCTCGGCGCGGGTCGGCCTCGGGTTTCGGATCATGGAGTCAAGCATCTGGGTCGCCACGATGATCGGCTTGCCCAACCTCCGGCACCGCGCCACCAGGCGCTTCTGCTCCACCGGCACCCTCTCAGCCGAGAGCTCGACCGCCAGGTCTCCCCGCGCGACCATAATGCCGTCGGAGGCCTTGAGTATGTCCTCGATGTCGTCTATCGCCTCGTGTTTCTCTATCTTGGAGATGATCGGGATACTCCCGCCGAACTCTCTCATGCGCTCCTTGATCTCCCGGACCTCGTCCCCGGAACGGATGAACGAGGCTGCTACCCAGTCCGGCATCAGCTCCTCGACGCCGAAGCGCAGGTCTTCGAGGTCTTTCGGCGTGAGGCCCTTGATAGAGAGCGAGGAGTCCGGGAAGTTCAGACCCTTGTGCGAGGAGATCGGGCCACCCGTCACCACCGCGCAGATGATCTCGTCGTCTCGCACCTCCTCGACCTGAAGCTCCAGCAGACCGTCGTCCATAAGGATACGGTGCCCGGTCTCGACATCCTGCACGATCTGCTTGTACGGCGTTGCGAGCCTGCTCGCGTCGCCCAGGAAGTCTCCCGGCGCTATCGCCACTCGGTTACCGGAGACCAGCTCCGTCTCCCCGACGACTTCGCCGGTCCTTATCTTCGGGCCCTGGATGTCCTGCATCACCGCTACGTTGCGACCCGCGGTCTTCGCAGCTTCGCGCACCATACGAGCATTCTTGATGTGCCCCTCGTGCTCGCCATGGGAGAAGTTCAGGCGCGTCACGTCCGCCCCGAAGCGAACGATGTCCTGGATCGCCTCCTCCGTCGAGGTTGCGGGGCCCAGAGTCGCTACTATCTTCGTCCGGCGCTCCATCTCCTTACGCCCTTCCCCTCCGGGGGTTGAATGCGGCCCTGCCAGGATAGTAGGCCGTACTTCCGAGGATGTCCTCTATCCGGAGAAGCTGATTGTACTTCGCTACGCGCTCGCCGCGAGCAGGCGCGCCGGTCTTGATCTGCCCGGCGTTCACCGCGACCGCGAGGTCCGAGATCGTTGCGTCCTCGGTCTCCCCGCTGCGGTGGCTGATCATGGTCGTATAACCGGACTTGTGCGCGAGGTCCATCGTCTCGAAGGTCTCGGTGAGCGTCCCGATCTGGTTGACCTTTATGAGTATGGAGTTACCCACCCCCTCATCTATACCCCGCGCGAGTATCTTCGGGTTGGTCACGAACAAGTCGTCCCCGACGAGTTGCACGCGTCCGCTAAGCTCGCGCGTGATGAGCGACCATCCCTCCCAGTCGTCCTCCGCGAGCCCGTCCTCTATCGAGAGGATCGGATACTCGTCGCACAACCTGACGTAGTAATCTACCATCTCCTCGCACGACAGGGTCTTCCCCTCGCCCGAGAGCTTGTACTCGCCGTTCTCGTAGAACTCCGAGGCCGCCGGGTCGAGGGCGAATCCTACCTGATCGCCTAAAGAGTACCCGCTCCGCTCGACGGCCTGTGACATCAGGGCGAGCGCGGCCCCGTTGTCGTCGAGGTCAGGCGCGAAGCCTCCCTCATCCCCGATCCCGCCGCCCAGCTTCTTCTCCGAGAGGAGTTTGTTCAGGTCTTGGTAGATCTCGGCGACGCAGCGCAAAGAATCGGCGAAGCTCTCGAAGCCGGTCGGCACGACCATGAACTCCTGGAAGTCCACGTTGTTGGCCGCGTGGGCCCCACCGTTGAGGATGTTCGCGCACGGGACCGGGAGCGTGTAAGCCCCGGGTCCGCCCAGGTAGCGGAAGAGTGGGAGCGCTGCCGCCTCTGCCGCCGCCTTCGCCGCCGCGAGCGAGACGCCGAGGATGGCGTTCGCCCCCAGGCGCCCCTTGTTCTCTGTGCCGTCGGCCTCGATCATGGCCAGGTCAAGCGCCCGCTGGTCGGCCGCGTCCATCCCCAGGATCACCTCGGCGATCTCCGTATCTACGTTCTGGACCGCCGTCAGGACGCCCTTGCCGCCGTAGCGGGCTCCCTCCCCGTCCCGCAGCTCGACCGCCTCGTTCTGGCCCGTGGACGCCCCTGAGGGCACCGCGGCCCGGCCCGTGAAGCCGCTCACCGTGGCGAGCTCGACCTCCACCGTCGGGTTCCCGCGAGAGTCTAGAACCTCCCGCCCGCGGATAGCCACGATCTCCGTCATATAAGCACCAACCCTCCCCAGGTCGTCCCCGACGTCTAAAGTTGTCCTTAAAGCAGCGTTCGTACCCGCATAACTCTACGCGGTTGTACCCTGCGGCGCCACCGTTGGGGCGCCAGCTACTCTCCCGGCGTAGCCCCTTCGGGCGGGGCCTCGCCCTGGGGCGCCTCGCCCTGAGGAGCCCCGCCTTGCTGCGGGATAGCGGAAGGCGGAGGCGCCTCGTTCGGATCGTAGCCGGGGAGGTACTTCACGTTGCGAGCGTCGAGCTCGCTCTGGATCCACTCCTCGAACCCGGCGGCCTGGTTCCTCCGGGTAAGCTCCTCCTCGATCTGGGGAGTGGCCTCTTCTAGCGGCGTCTCTCCTTCCTCCTGAATATCCGTGACCTCGATAACGTGGAAGCCGAAGTCGGTCTCGATCGGGCCGAGTATCTCGCCCTCCTCCGCGTCGAAGGCCGCCTCGTCGAACTCGGGCACGAACCTCCCCTCGGGCTGGCAGCCGAGATCACCGCCCTGCTCCTTGCTCCCCGGATCCTGCGAGTACTCCTCGGCGAGCTCCGCGAAGTCGCCCCCGTCCTCCAGCTCCTGCTTGACCTCCTCGGCCTGATCTTCCTGGTCTTCGGTGAAGAGAATGTGCCTTATGCAGCGCTGCTCGGGCTGGGTGAACTGCGCCCCCTTGTTCTCCTCGTAGAACGCCTCGATCTCCTCGCCCGTCGGCGCGGCGTCCCCCGTGACCTCCTCCTGTACCTTCTGCAAGAGGAGGCTCGTACGGACCTCCTCTCTGAACGAGGCGTCGGTATATCCGAACTGGCTCAGAGCCTGCTGAAAGGTCTCCTCTGGATCGCCGGGGTCCTGTCCCGTCTGGGCAGCCTGCTGAGTAGCCTGCTGGTTGAACTGGTCCTTGATCGTGTCGATCTCGGTCTGGACCTCCTGCCCGGAGACCTCGATACCGCTCTCTTCAGCGTAAGCCTTCGATAGGTTGAAAGCTAGAAGCTGAGGCATCACCTGAGACTTGGCGGCCTCGAACTGCGGCGAGCCCGGTTCGATCTCCGGCGCGGACTGCCCCGTCTGGGCTGCCTGCTGGGCGCTCGCCCTCTCGATCGTCTGCACCACTTCGCCTTCGGTTACCTCGCCGCCGTCAAAGGTGGCGACTTTCTTCGCCCCCGAATCTACCTCTGAGGCGGGAGCCGCAGGCTGGCACCCGGAGAAGAGAGCGACGGACAAAACCGCCAAACAAAACACACAGATAACCCTTGTGGATAAGAGATTGCTCAAGACTTTCCGGATCCTAACTCGTGTCGCCGCCACAAAGAGCCCAAAAGGCCCGCGCGATTATAGCATTTAGCCCCCGGTGGTCAGTGTTAAGGCGCGGAAACGGGATAAGCGACCGGACCACCCGTAAGCGGGTTGTTTGTTAGTTGGCCCTGCTCAAAGCTCTCAGGGTCTCCTCCGCGAGCTCCAGCGGGCTCAAGGAGGAACCGCTCACCGTAACGCGGCCCTCGCGGCCGCCGACCACGCCTCCGCCGATAGCCTTGCGGATAAGGGCAGGGGCAGCGGGGGCTGCGGTGACGCCGGTTATGCTCAAAGCACCCGAGCGGTAGTTTACGGCGGCGGCGCCTACGCCACGCGCGAGGAGCTTCACCCGGGAGAGACCTAGCAAGTTCAGGGCCGGCTCGGGTAGCTCGCCGAAGCGCTCGGCCAGCTCCTCGGCGAGGTCGTCGAGCTCCGCCGACGCACGGACGCCGGAGGCCCGTCGGTAGAGGTCTACGCGCTCTATCTCGTCCCGCACGTAGTCCACGGGGAGGTAAGCGTCCAGGGAGAGCTCCAGGATTACCGGGGCCGGCTGCTCCTCCTCTACCGGCTGTCCCTTCGCTAAGGCCACCGCCTCTTCGAGGAGCCTCAGGTACATCTCGAACCCGACAGCGGCGATCTGGCCGGACTGCTCGGCCCCGAGCAGGTTCCCCGCCCCCCGTATCTCGAGGTCGCGCATAGCGATCGCGAATCCGCTTCCGAGCTCCGTGAAGTCCATCAGGGCTTCGAGACGCTTCTGCGATTCGGGCGTAGCGCCGAGAGGGGCGAAGAGGTACGCATAAGCCTGCTCGGCGGAGCGCCCGATCCTGCCGCGTAGCTGATAGAGCTGGGCTAGCCCCATCATATCTGCCCTGTCGATGACGAGAGTATTCGCCGTCGAGACGTCGAGCCCGCTTTCGACGATGGTCGTCGTGACGAGCACGTCGGCCTCGCGGTTGAGAAAACGGCGCATCACATCCTCTAGGGCTCGCTCGGGCATCCGGCCGTGGGCGGCCACGAAGCTCACACCGGGCATGATCTCGCGAAGCCGTTCGGCGACCTCGTCTATGGTGTCGATACGGTTATGAACGAAGAAGACCTGCCCGCCGCGCCGGACCTCTCTCTCAATAGCCCGCCGCGCCATCTCCTCCTCGTACGGCCCCACGTGCGTCAGGATCGTGCGCCGCCCCGACGGGGGAGTCTCTATTACGCTGATGTCCCTCAAACTGGCGAGCCCCATCTGCATCGTGCGCGGTATCGGCGTCGCGGTGAGCGTCAGGAGATCCACGGTAGCCTTGAACTCCTTGAGACGCTCCTTATGCTTGACGCCGAAGCGTTGCTCCTCGTCCACGATAACGAGCCCCAAGTCCCTGGGCTTCACCTCCGCCCCGAGCAGGGCATGAGTACCTATGAGAATGTCCACCTCGCCGGCGGCGAAGTCCTTCAAGGTCTGTCTCCGCTCGGCCGCCGTCGAGAACCGGCTGAGGCTCTCGACCCTCACCGCGAACCGGCCCAGCCGTTCCTTGAACGTCTTGTGATGCTGCTGGACGAGGATCGTCGTCGGGGCGAGCAGCACGGTCTGCTTGCCGGCTAAAGCGGCCTTAAACGCGGCGCGCACGGCGACCTCGGTCTTCCCGAAGCCGACGTCTCCGCAGACGAGCCGATCCATGGGTTGCGGGCGTTGCATATCCGCCTTGACGGCGGCGATGGCGGCCGCCTGATCGGGGGTCTCCTGATAAGGGAAGCTCTCCTCCAGCTCCCTCTCCCACTCCGAGTCCTCCGGGAAAGCGAATCCCTTTGTAGAAGCGCGCGCCGCCTGTATGCGCAGAAGCTCCCCAGCGAGCGCCTTTACCCGGCCCCGCACCTTGTCGGTAACCGCCGCCCACGAGGAGCCGCCGAGCTTGTCCAGCCGCGTCCCCTCGCCCCCGACGTACTTGTGCAGAAGTTCCATCTGCTCGTACGGCACGTAGAGCGTATCCCCGCCCCGGTAGCTGACCTGCATGTAGTCCCGCGTAGCACCGAGGACCGTCTTGGAGACGAGGCCCTCGAAGCGCCCGATCCCCTGCGTCTGGTGGACGACGAGGTCGCCGCCCTTGAGGTCCGCGAACGAGCCGACCGAAGGCGCCCGGCCTGCCCGGTTCGCCCGCGCGCGCCTGCGGCCAAAGAGGGTATCCCGCCTGACGACCGCGATGCCCCCGGCCGGGTAGGAGAAGCCTTCCTCGACCTCGCCGGGAACTACGTAGATGCCGGGCTCCAGAGAAGCGTCTACACGGTCAGCCTCCCTGGCGGTGCGCCCTATCTCGCCAAACGCGTACGCTGTCCGCTTCGCCTCGCCCACTGAGGAGCACGCGACAAAGACCCGCAACCCCTCTTCGACGAACGCTTCGAGCCTCCGGCCCGCCTCTCGAAGCGTGTTCGAGTAAGCCGCCACCGGCGGCGCGGAGATGGTCTCCACCTCCCCTTCGGCGATGTTGACGAAACGAAGGTCCGGCTCTAGAGGAACGTCGTCGTAGAGCTCGAAGACAACGCTCTCGGCGTCTTGGGCTTCGTCAGCCGAGGGTAATGCTTCCTGCGACTCCTCCGCCCATGCCTCGATATCCTCCGGCAGCAGGTCTCTGGGCGCTACGGGATTCAGAGCGAGTAGCAGACGGTCGAGGCCCGGCACGCGCACGCCCCGGCGCGCCTCCTCCGGCAACTCCCCCTCCGACCCGGCGGCAAGGGAGGCTAGGTCTCCCTCCCGCGCGGCGTAGACTGTAACGCCGTCTAGCTCGCGCACCACGCGCTGGGTAGCCAGAGAGACGGCGCGGACGCTCTCGATCTCGTCTCCCCACCACTCGACGCGAACCGGTGAGCGACGGGTGCTCGGGAAGAGATCCACGATCCCGCCCCGCACCGCAAACTCCCCGTGCCTGCTGACACGGTCGACCCGTTCGTAGCCCAAAGAGACCAACTGCGAGAGACAGTCATCCAACTCGATCTCGACGCCGCTTCCGAGAAGTAGCGGCTCATAGAACGGCGTCCTCTCGGCAAACGCCAGCGGCCCAGCAACCACTATCCGCGCCCCGGAGAGAGAAGCCAGCGCACGCTGGCGCTCCCCGACCTGTGTCACCGGTGGGCCGAAGACGTCTCCGTAAGGAACGCCGCGCGAGGGCAACTGCACCACGGGCTCGTCTGTAAAGCTCCTGGCGTCTCTCGCGTAACGCTCGGCTGCCTCCTCGCTTCCAGCCAGGAGCAGCACCCTGCGTTCAGCGTTGGCCGCCAGGTAAGCCCGGATCCTGCGGGGGGCTTGCAAGTTTTTCGTCGTGGTCTTATTTTGCACCCGCAGATTCTAACGCTTCTTCATCTCCTTTAACGTGAGGAGATCCACTCCCACAGAGCCCGGACAAAAGTTGAGGGGAAACTGAGAGAATTAGCCTACTTCGTATGCAGACGTGGAAGGAGCCGCTCATGATCTCCCTAAAAGAGTTGAACGAACGCAGCATAGGGTCCCTGCCCGCCTTGATCGGCCTTGAGATAACAGGAATCGGTGAGGGCCACATCTCCAGCAGGCTGGATCTCCGCGAAGAGCTCCTCGCCCCGAACGGCTACCTGCACGCCGCCACCCTCATCGCCCTCGCCGATACCTCCTGCGGTTACGGCTGCTTCGTCAACTTACCCGACGAAGCCTCTGGTTTCACGACGGTGGAGCTAAAGAGCAACTTCCTCGGCACCAAGCGTGAGGGCGCCATCGGTTGCGAATCTACCCTCATCCACGGCGGTCGGGCCACGCAGGTATGGGACGCTACCGTCACTGACGAAGAGTCCGGGAAGAAGTTAGCTCTCTTCCGTTGTACCCAGATGATCCTCTACCCCCGCTAGGCGCGTCTCTTCCCCGCCATCAAAGGCATCGAAGAACGGCACGGGTGCAAAGCTCAACAGCACCGCTACCCGCCGCCAGAAACACGCGGGCAAACTTCGATGATAGTGCCAGGGGTCCCTTTCCTGCATTATCCGCGTCATGTTCGCATCTCCTTGACTTTCCCCAGTCTAATCCCGGTGACCAGCGCGACGCTGAACAGGATCATAACCAACCCCGCAAACGTTCCCAGGTCGAAGGGCTCGTCGAGGAGCAGTACGCCGAAGAGCACCCCGAAGCCGGGTGATAGAAAGGTGACCGTAAGGGTGCTGGTCGGCCCGACGTTAGCGATGAGGGTAAAGTAGAGTAGGTAAGCGACCGCCGTACAGATTATGGCTAGCCCCAATGCGGAGAGCGTGGCCGCAAGAGGCGGCGCCTCGCCGGGCAGAGTGGCGGCAGCGGGCAGCAAGAGCCATGCCGCCGCTCCAGCTTGCTGGCCGAACGCCAGGGTCAACGGCCTAACGCCCGAGAAGGTTCGCTTGACGAAGGTTCCGAAGAGGGCATAGAAGAAGGCAGCGGTAAGCGACGCCCCGACCGCCAGCAGCACGGCGCCGTTCAAGGGCAGCGGGTCGAGGCCCACCAGCACGGCTACGCCGGCTACCCCGAGGATTACCCCGGAGATCTTCCTGGCGGTCAGGGGATCTCCGGTCCAGGCCGCCGCCACCAGAGCCGAGAAAAGTACGGTCGTAGAGTTGAGTATCGCAGCAAGGGAGGCCGTGATCTCGATCTCCGCGAAAGCAATGAGCGTGAAGGGGACCGCCGCGTTGAACATCCCCACTACCAGGAACTGCCTCCATCGCGAGCGGACCTCCGACAAGCGGCCCAGAGCTAAGGCGAGGGGCGCCAGCGCAAGCGCGGCGATGCCTACTCGCACCTCCATGAGCAAGAAGGGGCCGAGAGATGGAACAGCGACGCGAATAAATAGAAAAGAGCTACCCCAGATCGCTCCCAGCAGGATCAAAGCCAGCAAGTCTTTGGGTCTCAAGCTCGCCTCAAGGTATTAAGGGCTACACATGGGGCGCGCCATCTGCTCACCACAGAAGCGTACCGTCCCGTTGGCCCAGCCAACGTGGAAGGCGCATCCATGGCCGAAGATGAAGGCGGCGCCTTCGCCAACGAGAGCGACCTTGCAACGCTCATGCTTGGCTTGCGCCATCAAGCTCACGAGGGTCCCGTGCCCGCGAGCACTCGCGCCTCATGCTCTAACAGGCGCGTCTTTAAGTGCGTGCCCCCTGTAAACCCGGATAGAGACCCGTCGGCGCCGATCACGCGGTGGCACGGCACCACCACCGGAAGGCGGTTCGTGGCGTTGGCTCTCCCCACTGCCCGCGCAGCCTTGGGCCGCCCGGCCATCGCCGCGATCTCGGCGTAGCTGCGGGTCTCACCGAACGGTATGCGGACCAGCGCCTCCCACACGGCCTTCTGCCACTCGGTGCCGACCATCGCTAGCGGCAGACCGAACTCTCGCCGCGTTCCGGCACAGTACTCTACAAGCTCCTCCCGCGCCCGTGCGGTCCGCGCGGGCTCCCGCCCCACCTTGAAGCCTTCCCGCTCTAGCTCCTGCTCGACCGTCCGCTCGTAATCACCGTCGGTAAGCTGCAGCCAGAGCAGCGCGCCTCGCTCATCTATCGCCAAGACCAGCGGGCCTGCCGGAGATTCGGTCTCCTCCACATACGCTTTCACGCTACCACCTCTCCTGGCCCTATCGTCTATTCTCTCTCATTAGACCTCCAGCTAGTATGAACCACCCGCCATCAATCGAACGCGACACGGTAGTAGCACCCGCCGTCCCGACCATCGCCATGGATCGATTCTATCAATCCATGAAGACCCGGAAGAACGGTACCGCGGGCATCCCCAGCAGAGCAACAACCCTGCGCCAGCCACTCGCCGGAAGCTCCTCGCGAAGCTTCGGACGTCCCGCCGCCACGTCCAGACGCCAGCCCCGGCCTCGTCGCCGGTACCCGACCTCGTAAGGGTAGTCCGCGTACGGCAATCGAACGGCGAGAACCTCCCTCGCCCCTATCTCCCGCGCTAGAGACCAGGCACCCGCATATAGCGCCCTCGCCAGCGGTCCCTCACTCATCCACGGGTCAACTACGAGGAGCCCCAGCAGTAGCCGCTTGGTCTCCGTGCGGTACCTCAAACCCGCCAGTACCTCCCCTCCCCTCTCCGCCACGACGAACCGCTCCTCATAGGCCACCCACCGCGGCATCCCGTTCAACTCCAACAACTCCGCGATCCTGGACTCATTTTCTGGCAACCCCCAGCGCACCTCGATCCCTTCCACCTCGGCCTCCTCTCACTTTAGGTGTCAGGCTCCGCTATAATCGTCCTAATGCAGTAGGACAGATAGTGACATACTGCCATAGGACATTAGGACGGTCAAGTGGATTTACGGGTAGATTCGAAGAGCCAGGTACCGGTACATGTGCAACTGGAGGAGCAGATCAAGCACCTCATCCTGACGGGAGGGTTCTCGGTCGGGAGTAAGCTGCCCAGCATCCGGGCGTTGGCCGGATACTTGCGGGTCAACCGGAATACGGTGGCGCGGGTGATCTCCGACCTGGAACGCGAGGGTTACGTGGAGAGCCACAGGGGGAGCGGAGTCTACGTAGCCCAACCACCGATGGTCGCCGAGGATCTCAAGCGCCAGGAAGTCCTGGAGAGGGTGATGGACCTTGCGGCGGCGCGGGACGTGCCGGTCGAGGAGCTGGCGTACGCGCTCCTGGCTCGAGCCGGGGCAAGGACGGCAGAGAGAGCGCCGCTGTTGTTCGTGGAGTGCAACGGGCCGGAGCTCGAACTGTACAAGATGGAGCTCGAAGAGCAGTTACCGGTGACGGTCGAAGCGGTGCTACTGGAGGACCTGAAGGACCGCATCTCGGGCGGAGAGACGCCGTGGCGGATGGCGGTCACCACTTTCTATCACATCCACGAGGTAGAGAGTATGGTGGCACCGCGCGGGCTGGAGACGTTCGCTCTTCTTACGGAGGCTACCCTGGACGGCTTGAGGAGACTCGCCGAGCTGCCCGCGGGAACGCCTGTGGGGGTGGTAGGCAACTCGCGGACCTGCACCGAGAACCTCTTGCGCTCGCTGGAAGGAGCGGGGCTGGATCATCTGGATCTCTTCCGGGTCCAGGAGGACGACGAGGGGAGCAGATCCCAGCTCCAACGGGCAGAGGTGGTAGTGTGCAGCAGCGTGTCGGCGCAGCGGTTACCGAAGCTAGGTCCTCAGAGAGGCGTGGAGGTTATCGTTCAGGACCGCACGTTGAGCAAGGGTGGCGTGGAGATGCTCGGCAAGATGCTCCGGCGCTCGCTCGCGGGCGAGAAAGGGAACCCGCTCAAGCACGAACGTTAAAGCGGTTCATCGCGGCCTCGGAGCCAGCCTCGATCACGGCCTCCACCGCGTCTGCCGCCGTGGGCACGGCCTCCTTGACCGCCGAGTCTATCCGCCCGAGCACGTAATCCGTCACGGTCATACCGGCAGGCGGCCGCCCGATCCCGATCCGCACCCGCACGAAGTCGTTCCCGAGGTGCTGGATAGTAGACCGCAGTCCGTTGTGACCGCCCGCCCCGCCTCCTACCTTCACGCGAACCGTGCCTTCGGGGAGGTCCAAATCATCGTGAACTATTATCAGGTCCTCGACCTTGAGCCCCGCGAGCGCAGCGCCCGAGTTGTTCATATAGGTCGTCGGTTTCAACAAGGTGACGTTCTTCGAGTCGATGTTGAGCGGGGTCGCCTCGGCCTTCTTCTTCGAACGCCAGGAGCCGCCATGGCGCTTCGCGAGTTCGTCCACGACTAGAAAGCCGACGTTGTGGCGGGTACGCTCGTATGAGCGTCCCGGATTCCCAAGGCCCACGACGACGGGGGACCGGGAAGGCCCCCCGTCGGTCTCTCTGCTCTCCCTGTTAAAAAAGAAGCGCGAGAGTTTAAGGCTGGAGATTTTGTCCTGCGGGGCCCTCTCCCTCCTCGGTAGAAACCTCTTCGGTCTCCTCTGCACCTTCGACCTCCTCGGCCGTCTCGTCGGACGGCTCCTCAACGATGCCGGCCGCCTCCATCTCCTCGTCGGTGATCTCCGTCGGCGGCGTGACCGTCACGGCGACCTCCTCGGGATCGGAGATAAGGTCTACGCCCTCGGGCAGCGGGATATCGCCCAGGGTAAGGTTCTCGTTCAGCCCAAGACCCGCGACATCCACCGCAAGCTCCTGCGGGATGTTCCCCGGCAGAGACTCGACCTCGACCTCGTAGGCGACCTGGTCCAGGACGCCACCCTCGGAGACCCCCGGGGATTCATCCGTACCCGCGACCGCCAGCGGTACCGTAATTACGATCCTCTCGCGCATGTTCACCGGCGCGAAGTCCACGTGTACGAGCCTGCCCGTAACCGGGTTGCGCTGCACGTCGACCACGCGTGCCGTGGAGCTTCCGCCGCCGCCGATGCTCAAGTCATAGAGCGCATTGTCGCCGACGTGCTGGAGAGTGTAGTCAACGATCTTCTCCGGCACGGCTAGTACGGCAGTGCCGTCTCCACCATAGAGGACGGCCGGCACAAATCCCTGTGTCCTCAGCCGCCGGGCGTCGTTCTTGCCTCGTCCCTCGCGCTCGTTCGCCTGTAGACCTACGTTATCCGCCATGTATCTAACTCCCGTTACGTTTTTAGAAGAGCTGATTCTCGCCCATAAAGACCTCGCTCACCGAGTCGTCGAAGAAGACGTTTCGGATCGTGTCGGCGAGGAGAGGGGCGATAGTAAGCACCTTTATCTTATTGCGTGGCTCGTCGCTCTTCAAGGGCAGGGTATCGGTAACGACGACTTCCTTTATAAGGGAGTCTTCGATCCGCTTGTAAGCCGGGCCCGAGAAGACCGGATGCGTGGCGCACGCGTACACCTCCGTAGCTCCGCACTCGGCGAGGCTATCGGCGGCGCTGACGAGCGTGCCGGCGGTGTCTATAAGGTCGTCTATCATGATCACGCGCTTGTCCGCCACGTCGCCGATGACGTGCGTGACCTCCGATTGGCCCGGTTGACGCCGTATCTTGTTGACGATCGCCCACGGCAAGCTCAAGTGATCCGCAAGACGTTTAGCGACCTTCGCCTCCCCGACATCCGGGGCGACGACGACCGCGTCGCAGGCATCCCGGAAGCCCTGGTTCGTGAAGTAGTCGACGAAGGTGTGCATCGCCGTTAAGTGGTCCACCGGGAAACTGAAGAAACCCTCGATTTGGCCAACGTGCAAGTCCATCGTCATCACGCGCTTCGCGCCAGCCTGCCGGAGCATGCTCGACACGAGCCGCGCCGTTATAGGCTCGCGCGGCTTGGTCTTTCGGTCCTGGCGAGAGTAGGCAAACCAAGGGATAACCACGACGATGCTCTCCGCCGAGGCCCGCTTGGCGGCGTCTATCATCACGAAGAGCTCCATGAGGTTGTCGTTGACCGAGAGGCCGTTGACCCTATCGCACAGAGACTGCACTATAAACACGTCGGATCCTCGAACGCTCTCTCCGTATCTGGCGTAAACCTCCCCGCCCGAGAAGCTACGCAGATCCACCTCGCCCAGAGAGATGTCCAGCCGTTCGCCGATCCTCTCAGCCAGCTCCGGGTAGCCGCGCCCCGAGAAGAGTAGAAGCTTCTTCTCCGCCGTCTGCTCCAGGTGTCCGTTCTGCATCACGAGAGTTATTCCTCCGTCCCGGCCCGCCGCCGCTCGTCCTTCTCCCCATCCTTCGGTTTCCTCGGGGCGTCCCGAATCACGCGTGCGGGCATGCCGACCGCGAGCTTCCCCGGCGGGATGTTCTTGTTGATCACGCTTCCGGCCCCGAGGTAGGCGTTGTCGCCGATCTCGACCGGGGCTATGAGGTTGGTGTTTATCCCGGTGAACACCCCGTCTCCTATCCGGGTGTGGTGCTTGTCTTTTCCATCGTAGTTCGCCGTGATCGTGCCGGCCCCCAGGTTCGTTCCCTTACCGATCTCCGCATCCCCAATATAAGAGAGGTGAGGCACCTTGCTCCCCGCTCCAATCTTGGTGTTCTTTAGCTCGCAGTACGCGCCGACCTTTGTGACCTCCCCGAGCACCGCCCCGGGCCGCAGGTAAGCGTAAGGTCCGACAGTGGCGCCCGTGCCGATCTCAGCGCCCCGTCCCACGGAGTGCTCGACCAGCGCTCCGTCGCCCACCAGCGTATCGAGCAGGTCGGTAGAAGGTCCGATTACGCAGTCCGAGCCTATTCTCGTCCCCCCGCGCAGGAACGTACCCGGCAAGATCACCGTGTCACGTCCGATCTCCACGGTCGCTTCTATATGCGTGCTCACCGGGTCCCGCACTGTCACCCCGGCGCGCATGTGGGCGTCCAGGATACGCCGTCGGACGATCTCCTCGGCCAGGGCTAGATGGGACCGGTCGTTGACCAGGTTCGCCTCCTGCAAGTCCTTGACCCGATACGTAACCGCTCGACTCTTCCTGCCGATGATCTCCAGGGCGTCGGTGAGATACAGCTCGCCCTGGGCGTTCCCCGTCCCCACGAGACCAAGCGCGTGCCGAATCTCGGATATGTTGAAAGCATAGAGGCCGAGGTTAACGAGGCGCACCCGCTTCTCTTCTTCCGTCGCGTCCTTCTCCTCTACGATTCGGACCACCCCGGCATCCTCCATAACTCGGCCCAAACCCGTTGCGTCGTCAACCTCCGCGACGAGCACCGTCGCTCCCACCCCCGCCGAGCGGTGGCGCTCGACGAGTTCCGCGAGCGTGCGATCCGAGATGAGAGGTCCGTCACCGTTGACGACGAGCAGGATGCCTTCGTCTTCATCCTCCAAGGCCTCCAGGGCCACACGAACCGCGTCACCGGTGCCGTTCTGTTCCCTCTGGAGTACGGACTCGACCTTCGGCGGTAGGACCGCATCTACCTCGTCGGCCTGGTGTCCGACCACGACGAGGGTTCGTTGCGGCGCGAGCGGCGCGAGCGCGGCGATCACGTAGTTCACCATCGGCACGCCACAGATCGTGTGCAACACCTTGGCACGGTTCGACCTCATCCGGGTACCCTTGCCGGCCGCCAGGACGGCGGCAAATATCGGCCCCTTCTCGCGCTGGAACATAAACTCCTGAAAACTCCTGTATGCTCGCGGCTCCGACACTTACGCCCCTTCGGATCATGGGCTGGGGCGGCAGGATTCGAACCTGCGATCCCGGGACCAAAACCCGGTGCCTTGCCGCTTGGCCACGCCCCAATACGAACGCCCGGCCATCTATCTCCGGCAGAGTCGCTCGCGACGTCCGCGATTATACCGGAGGCTCTTGAAGCAGTCAGCTTTCAGCTTCAACTTCTTGTACCTGTTCTTCTCAATGGCCTGAAATTTCGCCCCGACGCTTCGCCGGATCTGTAGAAGCAACCAACAGAAACAGGACAGAGCAACCCTCAACATCTCGATACGACCCGAACGTGACTCCGCGCCTTGGTTATCCGCGGTCATACCCTCTACCGGCTTTGCACCAAAAGTCGGAGCCAAATACTAGTAGTGGTAGTTCGATTCTGAACAAACCGCTACCTCTTGTGTCCGCTTGTAATTTATGTGCAAGTCCCCCTCTACCCGCGAACTACTGCGATGCGCCACTCTAGAGTATCTCTACCCCACGCTCGACGGGCTCGTAGAGGCCCACGAAGTGGGCATGCTGTGTGCGCAACCTATCCACCCCGGCTATAGCCTCTGCCTCGGAGGCAAATATGCCGTAGACGGAAGTACCGGTACCGCTCATCCCGGCTCCAAGAGCGCCCGCGCGCAGGAGCTTCTCTTCCAGCTCCCGAACCTCGGGAACGAGACTCTTTGTTGTGGGGGCAAGTCCGTTGTCGAGAGCCCTGGCGAGCGCGCCGAGATCCCCCGTCCGCAGAGCCTCCGCCGCAGGAGAGGTTGAGGAACCTCCTTCTTCGGACCGTTCATCGTAATCTCGGTAGATCTGGGCCGTCTCCGCCCCAGAAGCCGGTTTGGCGACCACAAGACAGTGCGGCGGCGGTGCCGGAAGGGGACTAAGGACCTCGCCGATGCCCTCACCGAGCATCGTGCCGCCTGTAAGGCAGAACGGCACATCCGCCCCGATCTTCAGCCCTACCTCTCTTAGCTCCTGGTTACTCAAACCAAGCCCGAAGACTTCGTTCAGGCCT
>CADCVD010000159.1 GCA_902806055.1 uncultured Rubrobacteraceae bacterium | reverse complement strand
AACGTCCTCGACCTCCTCGGGCGGTATCCCGGTCCTCTCCATCAGCGCTTTCAGTGCTGTCGCCCCGAGATCGTCGGGACGTACAGGGCTCAACGCGCCGCCGTGCCTTCCTATAGGCGTCCTCACCGCCCCCACTATCCACGCCTCGTTCACGTCTCGATTCAACATTAGGTCTCCTCCTTCAAACCGGTCGCGCTCTTCCAGGTACGGGATCCTCTACCCGGCTCTCGCATGCTTCCGGCATCCCGTCCGGGTAGCGAGCAAGGCGGAGCGCAAGATGGGCGCGGAAGGATAGTAGCGGCGGGCCGTGCTGCCCCAAGATCATCACGCCTATACTAACTCGTCCTCTTGCCGGGGCATCTGGATTTCTGGCTCCGGCTCGCGCAGCTTATAGCGCTGTATCTTCCCCGTGACAGTCTTGGGTAGTTCATCGACAAACTCGACGATATGCGGGTACTGGTAGCGCTTGAGCTTCTGCTTGCACCAGTTTTGAAGCTCCTCTACCAAGTCCTGCGTGCCCTCGTAGCCCTCGCGCAAGATAATGTAGCCCTTTATACGAGTAAGACCGCTAACCGGGAGGCCGACCGCCGCCGCCTCTATAACGGCGTCGTGGTCCATCAGCGTGCTCTCCACCTCGACCGGTGATACCCAGAGGCCGCTCACCTTGATCATGTCGTCTGCGCGGCCCTCGTACCAGTAGTAGCCGTCCTCGTCCATCCGGTACCAGTCCCCGGCGAACAGCCATTCGCCCTTCATGGTGGACTTCGTCTTCTCGTGGTTGCGCCAGTAGAACGCCGCGGCGGAATCACCCTTTACGGAGAGGTAACCTGGCTCTCCGGGCTCCACCGGATACCCCTCTTCGTTCAATATCTTCGCCTCGTAGCCGGGAACGGGCCTGCCGCTCGAGCCGGGCTTGATCTCATCCAGCGTGTTGGAGAGGAAGATGTGCAGCATCTCTGTGCTGCCGATGCCGTCCAGGATGATCGAGCCGAACGTCTCCTTCCACCGCCGCCACATGCCGGCCGGCAATGCCTCAGCTGCCGAGGCGCACAGACGGATAGAAGAGAGATCGTAGTCAGCGGCGTCTGGGTGGTTAAGGATGGCGTTGTAGAGGGTGGGCACTGAGAAGAACAGGGTAGGCTTATACCGCTGAATATTCTCCAGAACCACTGGCGGCGTAGGCCTTCCAGAGTAGAGAACCGTCGAGGCCCCGGCCCAGTATGGGAAGGAGATACCGTTCCCCAATCCGTAAGCGTGGAACAAATTCGAGGCCGAGTACGCAGTGTCGGAGTCGGTAATCTCGAGCACGTGCCTAGCGTACGTCTCGCACGTGTAGTTCATATCATGCTGCAGGTGAACAGCTCCCTTGGGCTTTCCGGTGCTGCCAGAGCTGTAGAGCCAGAAGGCCGGATCGTCCTTGTGGGTGTCAGCCGGCGCAAGCTCATCCTCCCCAGATTTCAGTAGGTCCTCGAGGATCTGCGCCCCTTCGCCCCTGCCGTTGGTTACGATGATCTCCACCGGTTCGGCATACCCCTCCAGCCCATCCCGAACCTTCTCGTAATGCTGCAGATCTGTGACGACGGCGCGGGCGCGGCTGTTATCGACAAAATAGCGGTAGTCGTCGGCCTTCAAGAGGGTATTGACAGGGATCGGGACCGCGCCGATGCGGATCGCGGCGAAGAATGCCGTAGGGAAGGAGGGCGTGTCGTTCAGGACGAGCAGAACCCTCTCCTCCTGTCTTACTCCCAACTCCTTAAGGGCGTGCCCGAACCTGTTGATACGACGGGCGAGCTCCCCGTACGTCACCTGCTCGTCGCCGTAGTAGATAACTACTTTCTCCGCGCGGCCGGCTTCCAGGTTTCGGTCGACGATCATACTAGCGTTGTACCAGTCAGGTACCGTAATCATTTGTTTCACCTCTCAGACGTTATCTGGAGCTTCCGAGCTCCTGTGTAGCGTTCTCGGGGTCCGCCGCTACAGGCCTCTTCACCACGACCGACTTCGTCTCTGTGTAGTATTCGAGGGCCTCTATCCCGTGCTCCTTGCCGTAGCCGCTCTGCTTCCAGCCGCCGAAGGGCAACTCGTCGTAGACGACCTGGGGAGAGTTGATCCAGGTGTAACCAGCCTCGATCTTCTCAGCCGCCTCCGAGGCCCGGTCGAGGTCGCGCGTCCAGATCGAAGACCCGAGCCCGAAGATCAGGCCGTTGGCCCGTTCGAGAGCCTCGTCCATGTTCCGCACGCGCCAGACAGGCAGGGCGGGGCCGAACACCTCCTCGGTCGCCACCCTAGAGTCCTGCGCCGGCTCCACCAGCAGCGTAGGCTCGTAGAAGTGGCCCTTCTCAGAGAGACCGTCTCCCTCAAGGACGCGCGCCCCGTGCAGCACCTCGGCCCCGGAGTCAATGGCATCGTTCACCTGCTCCTCAAGCAAATCTCTCTGCCGCCGGGAGTGGAGCGGCCCGAGCATTACCCCTTGGGTCGTCCCCGGTCCGACCTTCAACTTCCTAACCTTACCAGCGAGTTTCTCGATGAACTCGTCGGCCACGCTCTCGAAGACGTAGAGGCGCTTGACCGCCAGGCAGGCCTGCCCGCAGTTGAAGAACCGGCCCACACTCGCCGCGCTCGCCGCCTTGTCCAGGTTGGCATCGTCGCATACGATCATGGGGTCGGAGCCGCCGAGCTCGAGCGTGGCCCGCTTGAGGCCGCCCGCCGCCAGCGCCATGAGCTTCTTGCCGACCGGCGTCGAGCCCGTGAACGCCACCTTCCTGACCAGCGGGTGCTCGACGAGCGGCTGACCCGCGTCCTCGCCCGTCCCGGACACCACGTTGAACACCCCGGCGGGCAGACCCGCCTCGTGCATTATCTGGGCGATCCGGAGCGTGGTGAGCGGCGTCGTCTCGGCCGGCTTGGCCACCACGGTGTTACCCGTGATCAGGGCCGGCCCGAGCTTGTTGCCGAGGAGCGTGGTCGGGAAGTTCCAGGGCACTATGGCCCCCACCACACCCAGAGGACGCCTCACGATCATGCCGTACGTTCCCTCATCAAGGTCGGGCACGTAGCCGCCCCTTATATTCTTCGCCATCCCCGCGTAGTGCTCCAGGGTGTGGACGAAGCGCCTTATCTCCATCCTGGCCTCGCGCAACGGCTTGCCCTGCTCGGAGGTCAGCAGGGGAGCCAGCTCCTCGACGGCAGCAAGCACCGCCTCGGCCGCCGTCCCCAGCACCTCGCCGCGCTTCGAGGCCGGGGTGTCCCGCCATGCCGGAAAGGCCGCATAAGCGCTCTGCACTGCCTCATCTATCTCTGCCGGTCCCGCCAGAGGAGCGGTATCCACCTCCTCGCCGTTGGCCGGATTTGTTATAGGCAGGCGCTCTAGTTGGGGATAGTTTGTGTACTCGCCGTTGATGAACACTTCCGCCATAAGTACTCCTTTATACGCCCAAGAGCCTGTGCTGCGTTTCCTTGTCTTCGGCAAGCTCGGAGGCCGCACTCTCGTGCACGACCTGCCCTTTGTTCATGATGTACACCCGGTCAGCCACGGACAGGGCGAGACGCACGTTCTGCTCGACGAGCAGGATTGGGAGCGACCTGCTCTTAAGCTCCCGCAGGATCTCACCTACACGTTCCACCATCATCGGGGAAAGCCCCTCGGACGGCTCGTCCAGCAGCAGAAGGTCCGGTCCTCCTCTTAGAGCACGGGCGATCGAGAGCATCTGTTGCTCTCCCCCGCTGAGCTGGTTCCCCGCGTTCCTCTCGCGCTCCTTCAGCCTCGGGAAGAGTTCGTACACCTCTTCCAGAGTCCACTGCTGCCCATCCTGCTGCTTACGCTGCGGCGGGAGCAGCAGGTGTTCCCGGACGCTCAGGTTGGGGAAGATGCCTCTACCCTGGGGAACGAGGCCGATGCCCCTCCGCGCCCTCTTGTAGGGCGGCTCACCTTGTATAGGGACGTCCTTTAGCGCGATGCTTCCCTCGCTCGCGTTGATTAGCCCCATAATAGTGCGGATGGTGGTCGTCTTGCCCACGCCGTTCCTGCCAAGAAGGGCGACGACCTCGCCAGAGGAGACGCCCAAAGAGACGCCATGCAGCACGTGGCTAGGACCATAATGCGCGTGTACGTCTTGCAAGCTAAGCACCTAAAGCCTCCTCGTCGGCATCGAGCCCGAGATATGCAGCCAAAACCTCTTTATTCCTACGAACCTCTTCCGGGTCTCCGTCAGCGATAACCTCCCCGAAGTTGAGCACGATGATGCGGCTGGCGAGCGCCATGACCACGTCCATGTCGTGCTCTACGATGAGCAGGGTAAGATCCTGTGGGAGAGTCTGGAGCATTGTCACCATCTCCCCCGTCTCCTTCCCTGACATCCCGGCCGTCGGCTCGTCGAGCAAGAGCACCCTGGGAGAGGTCGCCAGAGCGATCCCGAGCTCGAGCTGCCGTTGCTCGCCGTAGGAGAGGTTCTTCGCCTTAGTCTCCGAACGGGAGATGAGGCGTACGCTGTTTAACACCTCCTCCGTCTCGCGCCGGAGCTCTGGGTAGCGGTCTACGGACTTGAACACCTTTAACTTTATGCCCAGACGGCGCTGCACGGCAAGCCGGACGTTCTCGTAGACGGTGCTCTCCATAAAGAGGGAGTTCTTTTGGAACGTTCGGCCAAGACCACTCTCGCTCATCCTGTCGGGAGAGTATTGGGTCACGTCCTGATCGCTGAGCCGGATTACGCCTTTGTCGGGCATAATCTCCCCGCTGATCAGGTTGAAGAGTGTAGTCTTGCCGGCGCCGTTCGGGCCCACGAGCGCAACCCTCTCCCCCACCTCGACGGAGAAGCTCACGTCCTGGGTAGCGGCTAAGGCGCCGAAGTGCTTCGCAACGCCTTCCAGCTCGAGCGCGCTCATCGGCGGACCATCTTCCAGGCGCTCTGTGCAGCGCCGGCTATCCCGTTGCGGGCGAAGAAGACGAAGAGGATGAACACGATCCCGGTTATCATCGTGGATCGATCGGTGTAGGAGCTGAGCGCGCTCTCCAGAAGCCAGATGAGCGCCGCGCCGAGCATCGGCCCGATCAGGGTACCCGCTCCTCCCACTATTACCATGATCAAGGCCTCCGCCGAGTGCGACCAGTGGAGGTCACTAGGGGTGACGATCCCGTTGAAGTGGGCCCAGAGCGCGCCGGCGAGACCGGCAACCGTCCCGGCTGCCACGAACGAGATCAGTTTATAGCTACGGGGGCTGTAGCCGATCGCCCGCATTCTCTGCTCATTTGAGCCGATGCCAATGAGGATCCTTCCGAACGGGGAGCGTACGAGAGTCCGGAACAGCAGATAAGACACCACCGCGAGGATCAGGACAAGATAAAAGAAGGCCGTCCGATCGAATCTTAGCAGGGCGAACAGCTCTGGACGAGGAATTCCGACTAGGCCGTTCGTCCCCCCGGTAAGCGAGACCCATTGCTGGGAGGCCACGTACACCAGCTGCGCGAGCGCCAGCGTGATCATAAGGAAGTAGATGCCGGTACTCCGCAGGGAGAGCACTCCAATGACCAGTGCGAGAAGCAGAGACAGCGCCAGCGCTACACCTAGCGTCAGCACGACGTTTGGATCCACGCGCACGGCGAAGATGCCTGCAGCGTACGCCCCAACCCCGAAAAAGGCGGCGTGGCCCAAAGAGATGAGCTTCGGGAAGCCCATCAGGAAGCCGAGGCTAAGAGCGAATATAGAGAGGATTAGTATCTGCGTAACTACGCTGACATAGTACCTGGAACCAACAAGCGGGACGATCGCGAGCAGTAACGCTCCGGCGAGGACCGCGATAGTGCCCGCGTGCCTCGACGCGAAGCTTTGCGCCTTTCGCCCGGATTCGACCTGCGTGGTCATAATCAGGCATACCTCCTCTGGAACAGGCCCTGCGGCCTGACGAGTAACACGATGGCCATCACGATGTAGATGATCAGCGCGGCGATACTCGGGAAGTACGCCTGCCCGAGTATCTGGGTGATCCCGATGAGCAGGCTCGCCCAAAAAGCGCCGGTCAAGCTGCCGAGGCCACCAACCACCACGATAATCAGCGTGAGGATCAGGATCTCGAAGTCCAGGCCCGAGTACACGCCGAGAATCGGGGTGCCGATAAAGCCGGCTAACCCCGCGAGCGCCAGGCCGCCTACGAAGACCGCCCCGAAGATGGCGGTGATGTTGAAACCTAAAGCTGAGACCATCTCTCGATCCGAAACGCCCGCGCGTATGATCGAGCCCACGCGTGTCCGTTCGAGCAGTAGATACAGCGCCACAGCTAACGCAAGCCCGACGAAGATCACCAGCAGGCGGTAGCTGGGTATCACCACACCGAGGAATTCCACCGATTGCGAGAAGGTGCTCGGGTAACTCATCGACTGTATGGTCGTCCCGAAGATCCACTCCGACGCATCCTCAATTATGAGGGCGAGGCCGAAAGTCAGCAAAATTTGGTCGAGGTGGTCACGATTGTACATAGGCCTCAAGAGCGATACTTCGGCGATGAGCCCGAGCACGGCCACGATGCCCACGGTCACAGCAAGGGCCAGCCACCAGTTCCCGAGGTCGTCGACGAGACCAACGCCCAAGAATCCACCGACCAGGTAGAACGAGCCGTGCGAGAGGTTGATCACGTCCATCATCCCAAAGATGAGCGACAGCCCGGCGGCGAGGATGAACAGCAAGAGACCGTACGCCAGGCCGTTGAGCATGTGGGTTGCGAGAGTCTGGATCTCGCCCATCCTAGCCTCCTCAACTCTAGAGATCGGAGCAGACTACGTTTACTCCCCCGGGTCTTGGACGTCCTCGATAGTGTCGATCACCACATTCTCGATCGTCCCATTCTGATCTTGCGCTTCGCGAATGTAAATATTCTGGATCGGGTTGTGGTTCTCGTCGAGCGTCAGCGGTCCGCGAGGACTCGCAAACTCCACGCTCTCCATCGCCTCGACGAGCGCATCCGGGTCGGTATCTCCCTCCGTAGCCTTCAACGCCTCCCCAATCAGCCAGGCAGCGTCGTAGCCCTGTACCGCATACGTGCTTGGGTCACGTTCGAACTGGCTCTGGAAGTTCTCGATAAACGCCGTGTTCTCCGGGTTGTCGAGGCCGGACGCATAGAACAGCCCCGTCCGGACACCGGCCGCCGCCTCTCCTTGCCCCTCGATCGTATCGGCCTCGACCATATAACCTGAGCCATAGAGCGGTATGCTCTCTTTCAACCCGGCCTCGGCGTACTGCCTAACGAAGTTCACGGCGTCCGTGCCAGCGTAGAAGCTCCACTCCGCCTGTGGGCTAGCCTGACTGATATTTGTCAGGTAGGTGCTGTAGTCGCTGTTACCCAGCGGGGGATAAGCCTCACCGATCAGATTGCCGCCGGCCGCAGCGAAACCGTCCTTAAACCCACTAGCCTGCTCCTGCCCGGCCGCGTAGTCAGGCGCGGTCACATAGACGTTCTCTACGCCATTATCCACTAGCCACCCGCCCATCGGGTTGCTGACTTGCCAACTGCTCGCCGAGGTTCTAAATACGTACGGTACACCTCTCCGGGTGGCATCGTTACCCGTCGCGTTGGAGATCACAAAGGGTATCTGATCCGCAGAAACAAGATCGATTACGCCGTAGGCGACGGCGCTGCTCACGGTCCCGGTCAGGACGGCTACCTCGTCACGCTCGATAAGGGTCCGGGCCGCCTCAACGCCTACCTGCGGGTCCGCCTCCGTATCCTCCTGAATAAGCTCGACCGGCCGGCCGGCGATCTCGTTGCCCTGCTCCTCGAAGTACACGTTCATCCCGTCGGTGATGTCTTCGCCGAGCTGAGCGTATACGCCCGAGTAAGGGAGGATAACCCCTAGCCTGATCGGGTCCTCCCCTCCTCCCTGGCCTCCGCCGTCGCCGCCGCAACCGACGAGCAACAAAACAGCAACTAGTAATACTATCGCCGCAGCGAAGGGGAACCTCCGCAGAGTAGGCGCACTATTAGCTGTTCCCGGAACCAATGTGTCTCCCTTCCCCAAACTGCTTTTCCCCTACTGAGCGAGCTGCAGCTCCCCTAGCGCAGCTAATAAAAGTTTAAACGACCGGTCAAATGCTTGTCAACCGGACGGTTAGTCAAGAATAGACTATTAATTATTGCCAAATGCGACACGTCGCCTCAGAAGTGGCGCGGCCGAGTAAGAGTCGCCGTGCATCTCCCGGAGCGCGTCGAGGACGCGCAGGATGCGCGCGAGGCCGAGCTCGTCTGCCCAAGCCAGCGGGCCTTTGGGGTAGTTGGCCCCAAGCTGCATCGCGCGGTCTATATCGGAGGCGCTAGCCACTCGTTCTTCAAGCGTGAAGAAGGCCTCGTTCGCCAAGGCAGCGACGGTACGCAGCGCAGCACCTCCGGGGAGATCAGGAGTCCACGCGGGCGTAAGACCGGCGGCGCGGACAGTGGCTTCCACCCGGTCCCGTATCTCGGGGTCTACGTCACCCACGAGTTCGACAACCGGAGAGTCGGGTGTAAGGCGGCGGGCCCCCACCTCTACCCCGGAGCCGGCCAGTACCGTCTCGTCTTCCAGGGCGAGTATTTTCAGTCCTTCACCGTTCGGTTCAGTGCCTAAAGCCCGGGCCAGTTCCGAGTCGCCAACCACCGTCACACCGCCCGGGGTAGCAGACTGCGCCAGCTCCTCCTCGTCTGCGGCGCTACTGGAGCCATCGTACTTGTAGAAGCCCTGTCCGGTCTTCCGTCCCAGGAGCCCAGCCTCGACCATGAAGCGCTGAAGGGGAGAAGGCCGGAAACGGGGTTGGTAGTAGGAGCGCTCGTAGAGCGATTCCGAGACGGCCAGGTTGATATCCATACCTATAAGATCTGCCAACTGTAAGGGTCCCATGCGAAAGCCTGCTCCGCGTATCGCCGCGTCCACCTGCTCCGGGTCTCCACCAGCCTCGACGAGCCGGAGGGCTTCGAGGTAGAAGGGTCGAGCAACGCGGTTCACGACGAAGCCGGGCGTGTCGGAGACCTCGATCGCTGTTTTGCCCAGCTGTTCGGTGACCTCTATGGCCTTGTGTATGGACGAAGGATCAGTGGCAGGGCCAGCTACGACCTCGACCAGGCGCATCGCCGGGACCGGGTTAAAGAAGTGCATGCCCACTACACGTTCAGGTTGTTCGGTAGCCGAAGCAATGCGAGCGACGGAGAGCGAAGAGGTATTCGTGGCTAGTACGGCGTCGCCGGGGACTATGCCCTCGAGATCAGAGAAGACCTTTTGCTTGATCTCAAGGTTCTCGACTATGGCTTCGATGACGAGCTGCACACCGGCACAAGCTTCGAGCGAGGTAGCCGCCGAGATCCGGCCAAGCACCTCGTCGCGTTGGTCCTCGGAGAGCCTGCCCCTTCTTACTCGGCGCTCTAAGTCTTTCTCGATAGTCTCCTGCCCACGCGCGAGAGCGGCATTCTGAACGTCGACCATTACCGCTGACAAACCTGCCAGGGCTGCGCTCTCCGCTATTCCGGCACCCATCGTACCAGCGCCCACGACGGCGAGATCAGCCATACAAGCCTCCTAACGTAAAGCGTTCCCCTAGTACCTGCACCCCACTCTTACAGCAGGCGTTTGTACGCCTGTTCAAATTAGTAGAGAATTATAGACACGATTCTAACTTCGTGAGTCTCGAGAGGAGTACGCGGCGTGTCTAACTACGAGCAGATAGAGCTTTCCGTAGAGAATTATATCGCGACGATCAAGCTCAACCGGCCCGAGCGCTTCAATGCCCTCGGCAGTCGTATAGTAGACGAGCTTGGGCGTGCGCTGGCTGAGGTAGAAGGATCGGGGGAGGTAAGGGCTGTAGTACTGACCGGCGCCGGGGATAGGGCTTTCTGCTCTGGGGTAGACCTCAAGGAGCGCCGCGAGATGGACGCCGACGAGAGGTGGACTCACAACCGAGCCCTCAATGCCTTCGCCGAGCAGCTGGCCCGGCTCCAGACACCTACCGTAGCCGCCCTAAACGGCCTGGCCTTCGGCGGCGGCCTCGAGATCACTCTGGCCTGCGACTTCCGAATCGCCGCAGAGGGTGCCGAGTTCGCGCTGCCCGAGGTTGGCATTGGGATAGTACCGGGAGCGGGCGGTACACAGCGACTGCCGCGCCTGATCGGGCCGACCAAGGCGAAGGAGTTGATCCTGACAGGCCGGAGGATTAACGCCGAGGCTGCGCTGGAGATGGGCCTCGTGAGCAAGGTCGTACCGCCCGGCTCTCTCATAGAGGAGGCGAGGTCGCTGGCCGGAGAGATCGCCGCCAACAGCCCGCTGGCCCTCGCCTACGCCAAGGCGGCGGTGGATCTCGCTTCAGAAACGTCCATCGAGCAGGGATTGCGTTACGAGACGGCTGCCATTCGCGCGACCCTTGCCTCCGAAGACTATAATATCGGTCTCGCAGCCTTCGCAAAGAAGCAGGCGCCCGAGTTCCCGCCGTTAACCGCTCGCCGTGTCACCTGAAACCTTACGATAAGGTTCCCGCCCCCGCTCGTTGTCCCGTCACTCAGCAGGGGTCGTCCCCAAGTAGTTCCCGGGTGCGTCGCGTTGGCAGCCCGCGAGCGTTGCGTTTTGAGCTGAAACGGTTCGCCGTTGTAGAAGCGGTGCAGCAAGGAGGTCTTCACCAGGAAAAGCGCTGGGCCCTCCGCGCGTGCACCAGGTAGGTCTCAGGGTAGCCGTCGAAGAGGCCGGTGTCTCCCGACCCGGTCTTTGGAGGTGAGGAACGCTCTCTGCTGCTAAAGCGGGCCTTTAATACTTCTTAAGAAACGAGTAAGTGCCGCGTAAGGTTCTTCGTGTACCCTATCGGAGATATCTACCGAGGACTCTATGGGCTTAGGCGGCGTGATCTGTCGCCTGTAACCACAAGGAGGGATTGCTTATCATGGCCGTCTATTCCTTCGCGGGAGACTCCCTGGTAGCGGCCGCCCAGGAAGATCTCACCAAGACCTTCGTGTACCTCAGCGTAGCGGCGGTGTTCTTCGTCCTGATCTCCCTGATCCCCACCAGGATCCGGAAGAGAAACCAACGGCAGAATCCATGACCGGGAGCCTAAGCTCTAGGTTGTGCGAGCAAGTGCGTCAAACTTCACGAAAAGATAAGCTGCCCGGCCGGGTACGGTTCGGGGAAGGAGCGCTATGGGCTACCGGCCGATAGAGGACTACGGGATCATTGGGGACATGCATAGTTTAGCCCTGGTGGGGATGGACGGCTCTATAGACTGGCTGTGCTTCCCGCATTTCGACTCGCCGAGCGTCTTCGCGGCGATCCTCGACGACGAGAAGGGCGGCCGGTTCAAGGTCTCCCCCGCATTCGAAAGCTTCACCACCAAGCAGCTCTACTGGCCGGACACCAACGTCCTCGTTACGCGCTTCTTCTTGCATCATGGGGTCGGGGAAGTGATCGACTACATGCCGGTAGACGATCCCGAAGACGGCCACTGGCGCCACCAGTTGATCCGTCGCGTCAGGGTGGTCCGGGGAGAGGTGACCTTCCGGATGGAGTGCTCCCCGGCCTTCGACTACGCCCGCGAGGAGCACGAGACCAACCTCGTTGCCGGAGGCGCATGCTTCCGCTCGTCGCGGCTCAGCCTGGGGCTGGCGACGCACGTTCCCCTGGAACAGCGGGGTAGTGGAGTCGTCGCCGAGTTCACGCTGCGAGAAGAGCAGAGGGCGGTGTTCGAGTTGCAGGAGATCGAAGCCGGGTACGGCTTTGACGTCTCTCTCTGGGAGCAGGAGGAAGAGATGCTCTTCGAGCGGACCGTCGAGTACTGGCGCCGATGGCTCTTGAAGTGCACCTACAAGGGGCGCTGGCGCGAGATGGTCTACCGCTCGGCGCTGGCGCTGAAGCTATTGACATACGAGCCGACGGGGGCAATCGTGGCGGCGCCGACATGCAGTCTGCCGGAGACCTTAGGCGGTGGGCGCAACTGGGACTACCGCTATACCTGGCTCCGGGACGCAGCTTTTACCCTCTACGGTCTGCTGCGCATCGGCTTCACCGAAGAAGCCGCCCGGTTCATGGACTGGCTGGAGTCTCGCTGCGAGTGCTCCAATCCCGACGGCTCGCTGCAACTCATGTACGGGATAGACGGGCAGAGCGACCTGACCGAGGAGACCCTGGATCATCTGGAGGGCTATCACGGCTCGCGTCCGGTCCGGATCGGGAACGACGCCTCTCATCAGCTACAGCTCGACATCTACGGTGAGCTGATGGACGCCGTCTACCTCTACAACAAGCACGGCGGTCCCATCTCCTATGACCTGTGGACTCGCCTGCGGACGCTCATCAACTGGGTCTGTGACAACTGGCGGCGCGAGGATGAGGGGATCTGGGAGACCCGCGGCGGCCGCAAGCATTTCGTGTACTCGAAGCTCATGTGCTGGGTGGCCCTGGACCGGGGCCTGAGGCTGGCCGAGAAGCGCTCGTTCCCCGCCGATCGCGAGCGGTGGCTGAAGGTACGCGATGAGATCTACGAAGAGATCATGGAAAGGGGCTGGAACGAGGAACACCAGACGTTCGTCCAGGCCTACGACGACGACACTTTAGACGCCTCGAACCTCGTGATGCCGCTGGTCTTCTTCCTCTCTGCCAAAGACCCCAGGATGCTTAGTACCCTGGAGGCCATCAACCGCTCGCCAGGAGAAGGTGGGCTGGTCTCCAACGGCCTCGTCTACCGCTACGACGTCGAGAAGTCGCCGGACGGCCTCAAGGGGGAGGAGGGCACTTTCAGCCTGTGTACGTTCTGGCTCGTCGAGGCGCTCACGCGGGCGGGGAGGGTCGAGGAGGCCCGGCTCATCTTCGAGCAGATGCTCTCTTATGCAAACCACCTGGGACTCTACGCCGAGGAGATCGGACCCGGCGGCGAAGCTCTGGGCAACTTCCCCCAGGCCTTCACCCATCTGACCCTCATCAGCGCCGCCTTCAACCTCGACAGGGCGCTTGGGGCCGGAAGCTAGAAAAGGAGAAGAGAGGACCATACGGCACTACGACGCTATCGTTATCGGTTCGGGCCAGGACGGGAAACCGCTCGCGGGCGCGTTGGCGAGAGCCGCACACAGAACCGGCATTATCGAGCAGTAACACGTAGGCGGGAGTGGCGCGAACGTAGGATGTGTGCCGACCAAAACCATGATCGCCAGGGCCCGGGCGGCCGACGATATACATAACAGCCCGGTGACCGTCGACATGGCCGCGGTGCGGCAGCGCAAACGGTACATAGTGAACAACTTCCGAGGCGTCCGGCAGAGCATCGAGAGTACCGACGCGCCCGGCCGGGGCTCTGCCAGGCGGAGAGTCAGGCCTTTCTGTACTGTGTCGTCACCTTGTGAGTACCGTTGGGCAGGCTCTGTAGCTGGTAGTCGCCGAAGAGGATCGGGTCGGTTCTCACGAGGCAGAGGAAGAGCCGCACGGCGAGGGTCCGGATCTCGCTCTCCGCGTGCTCGTCGGCCCGCATCTCGACTATGTGCCGCAAGGCTCGCACGTTCCCGGTAAACACCATCGGCGCCTCGGTCTCGTTTGGCAGCAGAGAGCGCGCCGTCTGCTGCACCTTCTTGCGCGCGTCGGTTCGGTACTCGGCGTCGAGCAGCGCGTCTCCCCTCTCCTGTCGCTCCAGCAAACGCCCCGCCATCTCCTCGTACTCCGCCGCCGCCCTGTCCACTCGCTCCTCGAAGAGCCGATGCAACTCCCCGCCGTCCTGGTACTCGGGCCGCTCCACGAAGCGCAGCACGCTCCCCGAAACGTATCGCTGAGAGACCTGCGAGATCCCGACGCCGGCGCGATGCCGGACCAACTCATGCGTAACGCTGCGGCTGATGCCGTAGAGCAGGAAGCTAAAGCTCGCGTGCTCCAGCACCGAGCCGTGTCCGGCGGACGTCAACCGCTCGAAGTACGCGGCGGCGTTGTCGTTGGTGGTGCGTCGGGGGCCGAACGATGCGTAGCACAATTGCCCGGCCGTCTTGCAAAGTTGCGAGGACCCTGGCAACTCGGTTGGATCGTCGATATAAGCCGGAAACCCGAGCTCCGGGTCGAAGCCCTCTAGAAAACCGGCGAGACTCTGAACGTTGACCTGCGGTTTGGAGAGCATGACCACGCCAGGCGCTTTGAGATACGCGGTGCCGGTCCTGGTTCGGGAGACGGGCGACTGGATAGCCGGGAAGCCGTCCGCAACAGTCCCTCCCAGATTCTCGAACAGTTCCGTGGTGCGCCCGCGCTCGGTGGTCTCCAAGTGGCTCCCTTCTCCGCTTGCTCACGGAACAGGTTAGCGCATCCGGCGACGTCCTACACGGCTTCGGAGAGAGCGCGCCTGAGACTACCCGCGTAGCGTCCCGTGCGGATAGTCCTAAGCGCCTTTATCTCGACCTGGCGCACCCGCTCCTGAGAGATCCCAAGAGCCTCTGAGACCTCGCGCAGGGTGCTGGTCTCGCCGCCGTCGAGGCCGTGACGCATCTTGAGGATACTTGCCTCGCGCTCGGGCAGCGACCTAACAGCTTCGTGCAGGGTACCCTCCCACTGCCCGACCTCGACCTCGGCGTACTCGTTGCGGGAGCTATCGTCGGAGAGAAGATCGCCCATCTCGCCTCCCTCGTCTTCTGTGTTCCCGAGCCTTGCGTTGATGCTGCTAATGGGCTGACCGACCTCGCGCAGCCTCCTCGCCTCCTCGGGCTTTATACCGAGGCGATCGGCCAGCTCCCATTCGGTGGCGTCGCGGCCAAGCTCGATAGAGAGCTCATTTTCGGCGCGCCTGAGACGGAACAGGGCGTCCACGACGTGTCCCGGCAAGCGTACGGTGCGTGCCTGATCCGCGATAGCCCGGGTGATGGCCTGACGTATCCACCACGTGGCATAAGTCGAGAAACGGTTGCCCAAAGACGGGTCGAAGCGCTCTACGGCCTTGATGAGCCCAGCGTTACCCTCCTGGATCAGATCCTCGAACGACACGCCCCGTCCCCTATACTTCTTGGCGATCGAGATGACCAACCGCAAGTTAGACTCTACGAGACGCCTTCTGGCGGCCAGGTCTCCCTCATGGGTACGTCGCGATAACTCACGCTCCTCGACGGCGTCGAGCAGCCGCCCGCCCCGTATCCCTGTCAGGTACTGCGTGAGAGAATCTTGCGCCATCTCATCCCCTTTCTCTAATCTAGGCCGCTAACCAACCGGCTCGTAAACTCTACGTCTCCGGCTGGAGTCCTGATCTGCTTCTCTGTTACGCTGCTGGATGCTTCCCGCCCGCCCGCGGCCCGCCGTGCGTGACGAAACGCTCAAGGACACGCTCATCGAGACTACTGGTGACCTGCCAATCCGAGCCGCACGAGAGGCAACGCAACTCCAGGAGCCGTCTCTCTCCCCGCCGCACTACCGCCTCCTTGAGAGAGCGCAGACAGCAGGCGGGCAGCCCGCGCACGTACACCTCGTTCTCCGGCCGCTTCGCGGGCGCGAGGGTAGTATCCGGCCTCAGAGCCTCTCTCTTACCGTCCATCAAGCGGCCCCCTTCTGCTCTCTATCGCTCGCGCGCTCGGTGAAGGCACACTCCTCGGGCTCTAAAGGCAAGGACGCCTGCCAGGAAGCGCCGCATGCGTGGCACTCGAAGGAGCTCTCGGCGGACGCGGCGTCACGCCGGCAGCACCCCGGAAGGTCCTCCGCATACAGAACCTCCCCGCCTAGAGACGCCATCCAGAGGCGTCCCATCACGCCGCCCTCCCGGAGAGGCGTCCGATCCAATCGCTCGCCTCGCCCCGGGTAAGCTCGGAGATCGGCTTCCCGACCATCTCCTCGAACTTCCCGATCCCGTCCTCGACGACATCCGCGACCAGGGCCTCTAGGTAATTGAGCTGCTTGCGCGTCGCTGGCAAAGCTTCCTTCGGAAGAGCCTCTCTGGAAATCTCCTCCGTGTTCTCTCCGGCCTGCGCCCGTGGCGCGGCGGAACTCCTTGCCTGCTCCACCCGGCCTCGTGCCGAATCAGCAGACTCCTCGTTCTCGCCGCCCAGCTCCTCCAGAGCCGTAACACCGACGTTGATAGCGTCTCGCAGAGCCCGCGCCTTCGCCCGAGTCTCCGCCATCCTTATGAGATGTGGCGCTATCGCCCTTCCAACGTTCTGCGGGCTAGCATCCCCGATACCGCTAAACTTCCCATCTTCCGTCCTGACTACGGCCCTGGCGATGGCGACCTCGCCGTTCTCCACGCTCGGCGTCTGCAGAAGCTCCGTCTCGATGCTCCTCAAACCGCGCGCGTGAGCCTCGTCCAACAGCCCCGCATACAACACGAAACGCTTGCCCTGGCGCTCGATCATGTACTCTTCACGCATCTCGCCTTACCTCCTCCGGTACTACTGCACCGATACTGCTATCTTCACTGAAATGAGTGAGACTGAAGTCAAAAAAGAACATCAGGCGATTCCTTCGTAGGAATACTGACGGCCGCCGGGAGCGGCGGTGTTCTTGTGGCGATGGATCAAGCCGAGCTTCAAGAGGCGGGTGGCGCGATTGTTCATGGCGGTGTGGTTGAGGCCGAGTTTGGCGGCTAGGTCGGCGTTGGTGATCGAACCGGCATCGTAGATCGTGCGCAGCGTCTCGACCAGATGCTCGGGCACCTCGCCCACGATCTCCGGGGCCGCGCCGGGCTCGCTGACCCGGATCATCGCGAGGTCCCGCTGCCGCAAGGATGCTTCGATGTTCTCCAACAGCTCCCGGTCCTCCTCGACCAGCACCACCCGCTTCTCCCCATACTCCCCGCCCGCAACCCTCGACGCGAGTATCCCAAGCGCCTCGTCCGCGAACGAGTAGTCCATGAGCTCAACACCCCGCGTGTCCACGTACAACACGCCACCCGACGGCAACCTCTCAAGGACCTCCCCGAGCGCCTCCCGCACCCGTCGGCCCGTCCCCCGAGTCACCATCAGCTTCCCGCCAGCCTCTCCAGAGGTCACGTCGAAGATCTCGCGCCCCTCCTCAGCCACCGGTTCTATCCTCACTGTATTCAGTGAAATCATATAAGAGGATTATAAGCGGCAGGTCACAAGAAAGCAAGGGGCTTTTAGGGTCGTGCGCGTTCAGTTTTCGGCCTTGGATTTTGTGGTTCTCGTTGCTGGCTGATCATTACCCGTTATTCGCGGCAGGGAGACGCGGACGAAGGTGCCCGGGAAAGAAGGGACGTTGCGGGAGTTGGTTCGGTCGCCATAGTAGGTGACGCGGCCGGAGCCCGAGCGGAGGGAGAGGGAGCCGCCGGCTCGGGCGGAGATCTGTCCGACCACCGCGAGACCGCCGCCGCGGCCGATCTCGCCGGTCCCCGAGACTCCCATCTGGAGGGCGTGCCGGAGCGCGTCGTTGTCCGTCTCGACGAGCCCGGCATACTTCGGGTTGCGCGATAGGGTCTCGCGGACGCCTACTCCCCCGTCAGCGATGGCGACGAGGACCTCTTCGCCCCGGCGTTCGCGGCCGCCGCTAACGATATGCTGGTAGGCCTGAACCGCGGCATATGCCCCGAAGGAAGAGTTTCCGTGCTCCACGGCGTTCGCGCAGATCTCCGACAGGGTAGCGCAGATCCCGGCCCGTTCCCGCAGACGATAGCCCTTGTTCGTAAGGATCTCCGAGATGCGGTTGATGATACCGGGGATCTCCTCCTCTGAGTGGAAGTTGATCAGTTCCTGCAACGTCCCCGGGTTCCCCCGCCGCCGCTCCTCTAGCGCCGCCACGTCCACATTCGTCTCGATCCTGTGCCCGAAGAGGCGGAAAAAGTCCATCCGCTCCAGGTACGCCGGCACGTTGTGCCCCGAGAGCCTGACCCCGACGAGACGCGAGCGTGAGATCAAGAGCTCAAGCAACGCCGCCAGCCCGCACAGGCCCGCCGGCTCCACAAACTCTACCGACCGGAGGTCCAGGACGACCGACCCGCCATCCACCTTCTCCGCGCCCTTAAAAGCGGGGTCCAGGCTGCCGAGGGTGAGCATTCCCCTCATAGCTCCCCGCCGGCGAATACTCAGTTCGAGTTTAGTAGCCATCACGAAGATATTGTAAGCGTAATTTCCGGATACAGCCTTGAGCGCGTCTCCCGGAGCGTTACAGACGTCCGGTCTCTATCGTACGCGATCCCCTTGCTCATAAAGCCATGCTACTCCCGGAGCAGGTGATGAAGAGAGACCTTGCGTGTCGCTAACAGCTACGTTCTACATCCGCGTCCCGTTCTTCCGAAGCGAGGCGGCGAGTAGGACGGGTTGATCGGCGGCCCGTTCTTTGAACAAGGCGCTATCCGGCACGAACCCTAGAAACTTGCTCTGAAGTACGCTCCCTCCGTAGAGTTTCACCCGGTAGCGTACCGGTTAACCCCCTGCGGCTCCTCGGTCAGACCCCGAGGCTTCTCGTGCTCGCGTCCGTCCGCAACATGGTGCTCGAAGCGGACAGCGTGATCTTCCTCGACCTCGGACTGCGTCAGACAGCCGGTGAAGAAGCGGCCCTTTATGCCTAACCCCGCACTATCTACTCCGCGTAACCGGAGTTGGGCACCGGCTGCTCCGGCGGCATACACGCATATACCTGCCTCGGAGACTGGATGTCGCTCTTCCATACCTTCAGCGCGATAAAGTAGCATTCTCGCGCTCGCCTATCCACACCGTCACCGGCTCCTTTGTGCCACAGCGGAGAACTTCAGGCGTGCTGGCGGATGGTATTGGCCAGGGCCTCCCCGATCTCATCGGGGGTAGAGTTCTGCGGTACGGTCAGGCTAGCGTATGACTCGTCAGTGCTCATCGCCTCGCTCAGGAAGCTGCCCAGACCTCGGGCGCGACGGTCTATCTGGAGGACCAGGTCCACCGAGTCCTCGGAGGGAAACATTACGAGTTCGATCTCGTCGAACATGCCGCGGAACTCACCGGAGCGTGCGACGAACTCTATCTCCTGCCCGAAAGGCAGCCGGCGCCTGAGGCGGTAAGGTAGCTCCTCGTTGTCGGCCTCCCTCATATGGAACCCCAGGCTTTTTATAGAGTCCAGTACGGCCCGCATGGTAGGGTTGGGACGGACAGTGACGCTGTCGCTGTCGGAGGGGTCGAACGCCATCCTCACGTCGAGGGCCGTCTGAATCCAGACGGAAGAACGACCGAGCGTCAACGGCGTCTCGTAGGGCAGGCGGAAGGCGAAAGGAATCTCCTCCTGCGAGTTTGCCTCGATGGTTCGCTGCCCGGAGACGGGGAAACGCTCGATGGTACCGGTCTCGGTGACGGTGCTATCCCCTGACTCGCGCTTGTAGTAGGTCTGAACTTCGAGCCGGATGCCTTGCACCTCCTGCTCGGAGTTGCCGCCTCTTACCTCGATGACCCCGCGCACATCCTCGCCGGGTACGAGCTCTTCCCGCTCCAGCCTCGTATCCACCGTCGCCGCCCCGACGCCTATGCTCGAAAGCAATCGTCCGAAACCCATCGTCTGCATCCCCTTGTCGCGCGAACCTGTATCCCGAGTAGTATAGACAGCCCGTCAGCGTCGCCGAAACCCCGCGTCTCAGCCGTCTCGGTGGCGCTCGTAGAAGAGCTCCGTGTAGCGCTTGTTGTCGAAGCGGCTGATGATGGAGCCGTCGCCGACCTCCCTGAAGCCGCACTTCTCGAAGACGCGTTGCATCCTCGTGTTGTGCGAGAGGGTCGAGCCGCGCACCACCTGCAGGCCCAGCGTATCAAAGCAATAACCGACCAGCAGCTCGACGACCTCGCTGGCGTAGCCGCGGCCGCGTAGGCTCTCGGGACCTATCTTTATGCCAAGCTCGCATCCCGTCCGGCGGAATCCGTAGAGCGTAGCGAGCCCTATAGCCTCGCTCACCCCGCCATCCCTGGCCTCGATAATAAAAGTCTTCACGGAAGAATCCTCCCAGCGGGCCAGGTAGTCGCGTCGGGCGGCGGCGAAGGAGATCCTGATCGGCGAACGTCCGTTCCAGGCGGCGAGCTCGGGGTCGCGGTCCCACTCGTAGGCCTTCTCAGCGTCGTCTTCACGCGGGGGACGCAGGGTCACGAACCTTCCGTTTATCGCTTCGAGCTCTTCAGCGTAGATCTCTCTCTCCTCTCCACGCGCCGCTGCGGCTACCAGCACTACAAGTATAAAGCTTCTTTTGGTTACAATGAGGTCGGGGGGATCTGACGATTGACATGCTTTTGGGTCGGGGGCGGTATGGTAGGGGAGTTCTTCGGGGGCTCGGTGAGAAGAGTCCGGGACGAGGTCTGGGGAGACGTCCCGGTGGACAAGGCGGTTCGGACGCTTATGGAGACCGCCGCGATGTCGCGCTTGAAAAGAATGAGCGCCCTAAACTTCACCCTCTACGCCTTCCCCGCCGCTCGCCACACCCTCTTCGATCACTCTATCGGGGTCTACTACCTGACGCGCCTCACGCTCAAGCGCATCATAGACTCGGGCGCCTACCTTGAAGACCGAGACGTCCGGAGCACCCTCGCCGCGGCCCTTCTACACGGCATAGGACGCTACCCATACGCCTTCTCCATCGAGGGCATCAACCTCCCCGAAATGCCGTTGAGCGACGGCATTACACGGCGTATGATCGAGGAAGACGACGAAATCACGGAGGTTTTGCAGTCGGCATGGGGTCTCGAACCGCACAACGTCTTCAGGCTCATCGCGCGCGGCGACGCGGACGGTACGGACGACGGCGCCCCTCTGCGCAACCTGACGCCTACCGAGCACCTTGCTCGAGACATTCTCTCGGGCTCTCTGAACGCGAGGATGCTCGACTCCCTCTCGCGAGACGCGAGAGGCGCCAAAACCCCGTACGCGATCGTGGACGTCGAGAGCCTTATAGGCTCCCTGCGTATAGTCGGGCAGGACAACCGGGCGGTGCTGGCCGTGGACGAAGCGGGGGTCGGGCACCTCCAGTCCTTTGTCTTCGCCCGCTACCTGATGTACTACAACGTCTACGGTCACCACGCCCTGCGCATCCCGACGGTAATGTTCCTTCGGGCCGTCCAGGACGCGATCCAGGCCGAAAACCTCACCCCCGAACAGCTCTCTCACCAGGACGATGCGAGCGCCCTCGCACTCATCCTTGAGTCCTCGGACCACGATAGTTCTTCGGCTACCCTCGTCAAGCGCCTCACTAACCGCCGTCCTTACAAGAACGCCCTCGAGCTCGACGAGCGTCACCCGAGCTACGCCTCCCTCATAAAGCTGCGCGACGACGCCTCCTGGCGCCGCCGGGTCGAGGAAGGCTGGGCCCGATACCTGACCCGTTATCGTAAAGGCGTCGCCGGCCCCTTCGACATCCTCATAGACCTGCCCAAGCACAACAGCTTTGGCGTAGATCTCCGCGTGATCCGACGCTCCCCTCTACCCGGTGAACGCAACCCAGTCAGCTGGCAGGGTATCTCCGGATTCTCCGAGGAGGATATGACTCGCTACCACGCCCCCCTCCACCGCGTCCGTATAACCACCTCAAGCGACGAACTCGCAACTTCCGTTCGCCGCCACGCAGACGAGCTCTTCACCATTGCGGAAGAGGTTGGCTGATAGCAGACGAGTATACTTAAAAACGTTTTACCTGCAAATAGCTAGCTTATAGGATGCTATCAAGCGCTACTGGCGCGATCTGACAGCTACCGGTCAGCACTGGCGCAATCCGCCTGGATAGTAAGGAGGTTGCGTATACATGCCGAAGAAGCGAGCAAACGGGGAATGGGCACTGTACAAGCGCAAAGACGGCCGGTGGGCGGGTAACTACACCGCCCAGACAGCCGCGGGGCCAAAGGCAGATATGTGTATGGGAAAAGACCAAGGCCGAAGCCGCCGGGAAGCTGCGGATGGCGATGGCCAACAGGGACGCGGGTTTCTTTTACGACGCGGGCAACATAACTGGCCCCATTTCGAAATCCGCAAGAAGGCGATCCGGTAAAGAAAGTCTCTCTGATATAGCTTAGATCAAAGTCGAAGTCACAGCGGCTCCTACGGGGGGCGTTTACTTGTAGAACCAAGTGCCGGGACCATGATATCCCCCGCCCGGTCATCTATCTATCCAATCTCAGACGAGCCTCTCCAAGCAGGAAAAGTGCAGATCCACTACAAAGAAGCGCGGATTACAGGACATGCAGTACATTGGCCCGCTGTAGCCCCTAGCGTTCGGGATCGGAGCCTTTGCTTTGCCGCCAACGGGCGTGGCCACAGAGGGATGCCCTTCGTTTGACGGCTTATCTGACGACCTATGACGCCTGTAAGGAAGCGCGGGCTAAAGCTCAGGAACGGCGTAAGCAGCCAAAGCTCGTACAAGAGTCGGGGCAAGAAAAGGACCAGGGCGTCACCGCCCTGGTCCTCTCTTACAAACCTAACTCCAGAAGAAGGCTAGCCTCCTAGCTCTGTGTCACAGCCTCCTTCTGCTCACTTCCTTCTACTA
>CADCVD010000158.1 GCA_902806055.1 uncultured Rubrobacteraceae bacterium | reverse complement strand
TCACGGCGCGAGCGAAACTCTAGGGGCTTCCCCCCACGGCTTGCCTCCGGCGGGCCGAGCAGTTTCAGGTGCAGCATCCCCACGTTGCGCTCTTCGTTGCGGTCCCGTCACGCTGGCGCAGTACCGTAGTTGGCGAAGGGTCGGAGCCTGTCGGCAACCGCCGCGATCCGCGCCCGGCGATGAAGATTATACAGGGACGAGGAAAGGGTTGGATCATGAGCGAAGCAACGGTGGCGAGGAGGTCGAGGTGAAGTCCCTGATCCTGGCCCTGCCCATCGTGCGGGGTAAGGAGGAAGAGTGGAGGCGCTTCGCGCAGGAACTGCAGGAGACGTACCCGCGCGAGTACGAAGATCTTAGACGACGCCTCGGCGTCCGCACCGAGAGGGTGTGGCTCATGCAGGAGGTCTGTGGGGAGGTGGCGCTGGCCTACGCGGAGGCCGAAGCCCCCGAAGAGGTGATCCGGAGACTCACAGCCTCGGAGGAACCGTTCGACACCTGGTTCAAGGAGAAGCTGCTGGAGCTCCACGGCTACGATCTCGACGGACCGCATCCGAGGCCCGAGCCGGAGCTGGTCTTCGCCTACGGTCCTCGCCATTTTTTCCAGGATCGTCCCGGTTCACCGTGAAGGAGCCGACGGCCATTCCCGTCGCGATCCCCGAACACATCACCGACAACCGCTCTGAATAAGGAGCCCAAGGATGGTCCCGTACATGAACGTGGAAGAGCAGGTGGATAGCGACTTCGTCGGCGCTAGGCGGCGAGCCTTGCTGCGGCGAGTGATGGCTCGTTTCCACAAGGCCCACATACACAACCGGTTGCTCTCCTTCGACGAGGTCAGAGAGGCGTCCCTGGCGGACAGCTGGATCTACATCGGGCCCAAGATCGTGGAGGCGGAGAAGATCGTGGGAAGCGTGGGCCGACAGAACGATTTCGACCGCTCCTTCCTGCCCATCAGGGCGAACGTCGAGGCGAGTAGACAGGGCGTTTCGCCAAATCGAGGATCTCCCGCCGGTGAACCAGTACAAGATCGAGGACGCATACTTCGTCCTGGACGACAACCACCGCGTCTCCGTGGCCCGCTATCACGGCGTACCAACAGTGGAGGCCGTGGTGACCGAGTTTCTGCCTCGAACCCGCTGCGTTCCGCCCGCCGGCGCGGAGACCTTTACGGGAGAGCGCACATTTGAAGCGCAGGAAAGGAGAGTGGCATGAGCTGCCACTGACGCTGCGGGCGCCGGTGCTCCTCGCCGCCGTTGCCGCCGCGCTGGTTCGAGCCTTTGTTTGAGACGAGCGGTAGGAGACGTTCCGTGGGCGACAATGCGCGGTCCGACGCAACCCGCTGATCACCTATTCAAGGGGCCAATCATGGAAGCATCGGTCATACCGTTGTCGTTCGTGGCCGGGACGCTCCTAGCCGTCCAGGCCGGTGCCAACACTTACATGTACTGACCAAAACCGTGCCTCGCTGGCGTTCTCTTAGGCGGCGAAGGTAACGGGTAGCGGCCCCCGTTGCGGTTCGGTTTCGCCGGGGTCGTACCGTTGGTTCGTAGCAAGCAAGAGACAAGGAGGTTGATTTTATGGGTAGATTGATAGAGATAGCGGGGCTCGAGGTCAGCGCGATCGACGCGCTCTTGTACGCCTGGTTCGTACTGGCGGCCCTCTCGACGGCCTACGTGGCCTGGGACAACTTCGTGAAGAAGAACCCCGAAGAGACGGTCATGAAGTGGAGGTGGGTGCTCATCACCCTTTACATGGGGCCCGTGGCCCTCGCCCTGTACGTCATGGCAGACAAAGAGCCGGCCGGGGACGCACGAGGAGTTCATTAAGCCCCTGTGGAGGCAGGGGGTCGACTGGTAACCAGGCAAACGCCAACCGTCGATGTGAACCTGGCACGGGAAACGGAGGCGCGAGCGATTGAAGAAGGCGTATAAGTGCTGGCTGGTGGTGGACATACGCCCTGATCGTCGCACCTCAGACCAGTGCTACGCTGGCGCGTCTAGCGGTGGCTGCCCGTCGAGCGATCCCAGCCGCCCTTGTCTACCGGCGCTATGCGCCCGCTCTTTACTGTCACGCCGCCGCCAGAGAGCCGGTAGGGCGGATCGGCGAAGATTACATCTACGCAGCCAGCGGGCATCAAACGCATCAATTCCACGCAATCAGCGAGGTAGATTATCGTCCCCGGCTCGCCGAAACTCTTCAGATCTCGCAGCGTCGTCATGACGGTATTCTGTAGAATGCTGGCAGGATTGCAACATCCAGAATGAAATGGAGGCATTCTGGCCGGGGTCTTCGTTATCGGTTCGATCAACCAGGACTTTGTACTCAGGGTCGAGCGCCGCCCGGAGCCTGGCGAGACGGTTACCGGCGCCGGTCTCACCCTCTTCCCCGGCGGCAAGGGGGCTAACCAGGCCGTCGCCGCCGCAAGGCTTGGAGCTGAGGTCGCCATGCTCAGCAGGGTGGGCGCGGACGCCTTCGGCGCGGATCTAATCAGAAACCTCCGCGATAACGGGATAGATACGAGCCTGATAGAGGCTCTCTCTGAATCGCCGACCGGCTCGGCCTTTGTCACCGTCACCCCCAATGGCGAGAACGCCATCATCGTCTCCCCCGGCGCGAACCGCGGCTTCGGGTCCCGAGAGGTAGAGGCTGCCGCCGGAGACATTCGGAAAGCTCGCGTGCTCGTTGCGCAACTCGAAGTCAACGTGGAGGCCGTCGAGAGTGCTGCCCGTCTCGCAGAGGAATCCGGCGCGCACTTCCTGCTCAACCTGGCGCCTCCGCGCGAGGTCCCCGACGCCCTCCTCCGCCTCTCAGACCCGCTCGTCGTCAACGAGCATGAGGCCGCGTTCCTACTCGGGGATGAGACGAGCTCCGACGAGGCTGCCCGACGGCTCCTGGAACTCGGCCCGGCCTCGGTCGTCGTAACTCTAGGGGCAGAGGGCGCGGTTCTCGCCGCCGAAGGAACAACCCAACGCTTCCCCGCCCCTGAGGTCGAGGTCGCGGACACGACAGGAGCCGGGGATGCCTTTGTCGGGGCGCTCGCCGCAGAGCTCACGAAGGGCACACCCCTCGAAGATGCTATCCCCTACGCCGTGCTCGCAGGGGCATTTGCGGTGACGCGAGAGGGAGCGCAGGGCTCTTTGCCGACCCCGGACGAGATATCGGAGCTTAGCGGCGGGCCAGCCGCCTGACGTACTCGCGCTCCTCACTGCCAAAGAAGGGCGGCTCGCCTGCTCGCGCGTTCTCACGAGCGCGCTCAGGCTTGCTGGTAGCGGGGATAGCGCAGCTTACCCGCTCGTCGGAGAGTACGAACTTGAGGAGCGCCTGCGCCCAGGTCTCGACACCGAACCCGCGCAAAGGTTCAAGATCCTTATCCGCCGGAGCTTTACGGACGAGGCGGCCGCTGCCCAAAGGTACCATTGCGATCACGCCGAGCCCGAGCTCTTCTGCTAGCGGCAGCACCTCTTCAGTAATCGCCACGTCAGCCGCGTTGTAAGGGACCTGAACGAAATCCACGCGACCACCGCGCATCACGTCCATCAGCGCGGGGAAGGCGGAACGCGAGTGGTGCGTCGCGCCGATGGAGCAGACCTTGCCCTCCTCTTTGAGCCTTTCGAGCAGGTCGAGGCGCTTCTCAACGGCGACGAGGTTGTGTACCTGGTAGAGCTCGATGCGACCGCCGAAGAAGTCTAGGGCGTCCTCGGTCTGGTGTTCCGCCTCGCGGTCGTCGGAGGTCCAGACCTTTGTGGCAACCGTGGCGCTATCGCGTCCGTACTTGCAGAGAGCATCGCCGAGGACCCGCTCGGCCTCGCCGTACATCGGAGAGGAGTCGAAGAGCGTGATCCCTGCCTCCAGAGCCGCTCCGACGACCTCGTGGCGGGCCTCCTCTTCGCGATCGCGTACGTCGAGGACCTGCCAGGTGCCGAGACCGACGGCCGAGACCTCAAGGCCGCTGCGCCCCAGCCTGCGGCGTTGCATCTAACCGGCCTGCGTGGGCGGCGATGTCAACGACTCCTCGGTACGGCCTTCTATGGCGGCGACGCCGGCCAGGAACCACTCGGGGCGGGGACGAACCTCGTGGGTTTCGAGGTCGTAGAAGACCTGGACGCTGGTGCCCTCGGCGGCGGTACGAGCCGCTTCGTAGCTCTCGCCGGCGCGGAGCTCGTAGTCCATGGTGAAGGAGCGGTTGGTGACGGTACGGATGCTCGCCGCGCCGTAGAGGGCATCTCCGAAGAAGATCGGGGCTCTGTACCTCACCGTGGCCTCAGCGATAACGTAGCGCATACCGGGGATATCGCCGGCCTCCAGAGGTCCGAGACCGAGGTTCCGAGCCAGTAACTCCCAATAAGCGAGGCGCGCCGCCTCAAAGTAGGCTAGGTGGAGGGCGTTGTTGACGTGGCCGTAGGGGTCGAGGTCCTGATAACGAACAGCTATCTCCTCGACTACGGGGGGGTTCTTCAAGAGACTCGCCTCTCTCTTTAATCGTTTGCTTAGACGGGCGATTCTATAATATCCGGCAACGTATCTGGTTTAATGAACGTAATGGAGGAGTTCGAAGGACTTCTGGATCAGGGCGAGGCGCTCGCCGAGGAGGGTTTGCTTGAAGACGCGCTCGCCCGCTTCGAGCAGGCGCTAGCTCTCGAACCGGAGAACCCGGAGGTAATAGAGGCGATAGGCCGCACCCTCCTCGGTCTAGACCGTTTCGAAGAGGCCGAGGCGAGTTTTCTGGACGCCCTGGAGCTCGACCCTGGTTGGGTAGCCCCGCGAATGGGTCTCGCGGCCCTGGCCATGCGCGGCGACGAGCCCTTCAAGGTCGTGCATCACCTCGAAAGGGCGACCTCTTCAGACCCCGAGTACCCGGACGCCTTCGTCGAACTCGGGCGCTACTACGGGCTCATGGGAGAGCCGAGCCTGGCGCGATCGACCTTCGAGCGGTGGACGAAGGCCCACCCTGAAGATGCCGACATGCTCATCAACGCTGGCCTCACCGCCTTCGACGCCGCTGACTTCATACAGGCTCTGGAGTTCTTCGAGAGGGCGCTGGAGAACGCTCAGGACGACCAGCAGAAGAGCGGGGCGCGCACCTTTCGGGCAAACTCTTTAGATATGCTCGGCCGCTACCCCGAGGCAGTTAGCGAGTACGAGCGGGTAATAGGGTACGCCCCGGACTGGTGGGAGGCTCACGCGAACCTCGGCATCTGCCACGCCCGCAACGACCTCCCCGAGGAGGCGGAGAGGGCGTTCCGGCGAGGCTTGAAGGAGTGTCCTGGATCGCCGGAGATACGTGACGAGCTCGCCGCACACCTCCTGACCGAGAATAAGAGCCTCAAGGAAGCGCTCTCTTTAGCCGAGGAGGCCGTGGCTCTGGGGCAGGACGAGATACGCCACCTGTATACTCTGGGCGAGATTCGTCTTGCTTTAGGCGACGAGGAGGGTTCGGCGGAAGCTTACAGAAAAGTCCTCGATCTAGACCCCGAGGACCCCAACGCCCACCTGGAGCTAGGTCTCTACCATGAGCGCCGCGGCGAGGTAGAGAGAGCCGAGGAGCATTTCATGGAGGCGCTCAAGCAGGACCCGGGCAACCCTCGCGCCCTCTATTCCTACGCGAGCCTCTATTACGCTACCGACGATCTGGAGACTGCCGAGGAGTTGCTCGTGCGGGCCATAGCCGCCGACGCGGGCTACTCCCCCGCCCTCTCGGCCTTGGCCAGCGTAAGAGCGCGCCGTGGAGACTACGATGCCTCTCTCGACTTTATGGAGAGAGCCGTCGCCGCCGGGGAGCGGGACGCCGAGCACTTCAAGCAGGCCCTGGAGTTCGCCCCTCTGCATAACCATCCGAGGTTCCGTACCCTCCTCGCCCGCATGAGAGCCTCGGCCAACCGGGGGAACGAGGGCCGTTAAGGCCCCGAAGCCTGTGCAGCTACCACTGGCAGCCGGTCTCTTACTGACCACCGTCGGCCTCGCAGCACTCGCCTTCGGCGTGTACGCTCTAGTGCGCGGCGGCCGGAGGCCGGAAGACCGGGACCGCGGCGGCCTCGGACCTCTCTCCGAGCGCGGTATCCACGTAGTGGCGGGGATCAGGATGACCCTCATCGGCCTGCTCAGCCTCGCCGCCGGAGGCTACTTCTTTTGGTCGGCTCTTTGAAGGAAGATCGCAGGGACTAAACTGGCGAGGCTGAAGCTACAGCAATTTCAAGTTGTTGGTCACGCTCTCCAGGCTCTCGAAGAAGCGGTCCATCTCGAGGACTCGTTCGTGGGCGAGGCTGCGAGAGGCGTCCAACTGCAGGAGGTCCGGCAGGGTACGTCGGAGGCTCATGGCGTGACGCGTCGCCGCCGCGAGGTTCGGAACGTCGTCTTCGACACCTACCATGCCGAAAACCCGCGAGAGGCCGATCGTGCCGAGGTAGTCGAGGGCGACGGCGTCCTTGAGGAGGGCAGCCTCAGTCGAGCGGACCGGGGAGGCGCCGGGCGGGTGGTGCTCTATGGCGTCGAGGACGACGCGGGTGGCCTGCGGAGGGAAGTCTCCGTCGCGTAGCATGCGCGTGGCTACCGCGACCGAGCGTCGGACGTGATCCGCGCCCTCGCGTAGCGAGTAGGCTCTGTAGAGCCCGATGTCGTGCAGGAGGGCCGAGAGCCGCAGAATCTCCGGGTCATAGTCGAGCCGCTCCTCGCGCGCCAGCTTCTCTGCCAGGGCGTGCACCCTCAGGCAGTGGGCGTATCCCCAGATCGGATGTCCCCCCGCCCGGGAGACGAGCGCCTCTATCTCCTCGACGATAACCTTCATAGGTGAGAGAGTCTAACGAATGCGACCCGCGGACGCGAGTTGGACGTTTAGCGACGAGCCAGAGGGCCGGTGAGCCGTGCCGCGTCGGCGGGCTCCGGCGCGTCCTGGAAGACCTCCGGGCGCATAATGCGGGCCAACGTCTCCACTCCCTTCACAAGCCGGGGAGCCGGACGGCTAAAGTAGGAGTTTGCGTCCACCGCCCACACGCGTCCGTTCTTGACAGCCGGAAGGTCCGACCATCCGGGCAGGCCCGGCAGAGCCCGGGCCTCTTCGGCGGCGCGCGCCGTGTCGAAGCCACAGGGCATGAGGACGATAACCTCGGGCGCGGCCCTGAAGACCTCCTCCCAGGAGAGACGCCCGGAGGGCTTTCTAGGTTCGGCGAAGAGCTCCTGGCCCCCGGCGATCCGGACCATCTCGGGGACCCAGTGGCCGGCGGAGAACGGCGGGTCGAGCCACTCAAGACAACCCACGCGCGGCCGGGGTAGGTCCCGCGCCGTCTCCTCCACGCGCGCCAGCCGCCCGCGGAGAGCGGCGACCTTTACGCGTGTCTCCGCGCCGCGGCCGACGGCTTCGCCGACCTCGACGGTCGCTCCGAGCACTTCGTCCAGAGAAGTCGGGTTCATGGAGATCACGCGGGGCGCCTTCGGGAGCCCGGAGACGGCCCGCTCGACAATGTTCAGCGAGACGGCGCAGACGTCACACAGACCCTGGGTTATCACGAGGTCGGGCTCCAGCTCTTCGAGAAGTTTGGTGTCGAGAGAGTAGATACTGCCGGCATCCGTGAGGCGTTCCCTGATTGCGGCGTCTATCTCACCGCTTGTCATCGAGTCTTGGTCTATGAGGGAGGAGGTCAGCTTGGGGAGCTTCTCGACCCCCTCGGGGTAATCACACTCGTGGGTGACGCCGACCAGGTCCCCCCCGGCACCGATGAAGCACAGGATCTCGGTAGCGCTCGGTAGGAGGGAGACGACGCGCACTCCGGCTACCTAGTACTGTTGCTTGCGGAGGTCGCGAAGCAGACTAGCCTGGCCAACGTCGTCGACGGTGAGCATACCGACGAGCTCGCCGTTTTGGACGACGGGGAGCGCGCGGAGGCCGCTCTCCTGGAGTACGCGGTGACCGTCCTTAAAGAGGTCGGCATCCGGGGAGATCGTCGGGACGTCCGCTCGCATGAGGTCGCGGACGGTAGCGTACTTCTGCGGGGAGTGGGCGGCGGCCAGGATCTCGCTGCGCGTAATGATGCCGAGCAGCTTCCCGTCCTCGTCGACCACCGGGAAATCCTCCTGGTAACCGTGAATAACCGAGTCCAGAACCTGGCCGAAGTTGTGGTACGGCGTCACGGTCTCGGTGCGGCGCTTGGTACCCATGACGTCAGAGACAGAGAGACCGCGCAGCATCTCGCGCTGACGAACCATCTGGGCCTCGCCGTTCGCCCCGAAGAAGATAAATACGGCGATGAGAGCCAGGAAGATCTGACCTCCCAACAGCCCGAAGAGGAAGAAGGCGACGGCGAAGAGTTGTCCTACCGAGGAGGAGATATCCGTCGCCCTTACCGGGCCGAGCCGGGTGGCGAGCAGGCCGCGCAGTACCCTGCCCCCGTCCATCGGGAACGCCGGCAGCAGGTTGAAGACCGCGAGCGCGACGTTGATATAGCCCAGGTAGGCGAACACCTGCCCGGCCGAACTCAGCCCGCCGAGCAGGTCGGGCAGCGAGAGCAGATTCGCCCCGAGCAGCCAGGCCAGGACGAAGAAGATCGGGGCGAGGACCACGTTCACCAGCGGACCGGCGATCGCTATCTTGACTTCGTCTACCGGCTTCTCGGGGAGGGTCTTGAGACGCGCGAGGCCGCCTATCGGGAGCAGGGTTATGTCGGGTACCTCGATGCCGAGACGCTGGGCCACGAGGGAGTGTCCGAACTCGTGCAACAGAACGCAGAGAAAGAGAGCCACCACCACGCCCATCGTGATGAGTGCCGCGAGCACGCTCCCTGAGTTCTGAAAACCGAGATACGCGAAGAAGGCGAGGAGCAGGAAGAAGGTCCAATGAACTTTTATATCTATCCCGAAGGCCCGGCCTACCTTGAAAGAGCTACCCATACACTGAAGTTTACCTTACCTCCAAGGCCCTGATGTAAGAGCGTTTATGCTCCGAGCCCCTGCTAGAATCTCCCCGTGGAAGAACGGCTCGCCAGCTACAAGCTAGTTACAGACGTCCCGGGGCTCGCCAGCGTCGCGGAGGCGCTCAAGGAGGCCGAGGCAGTAGGCGTGGACGTCGAGACGACGGCCCTGAGCCCGCGGGACGGGCATGTACGCCTCCTACAACTCGCCACGACGGACGAGACCTTCGTGGTCGACCTCTTCGAAGCTGGCGACCTCTCGCCGTTAAAGGAGGTCCTTGAGGGCGGACCCGTGAAGGTGCTCCACAACTCCAAGTTCGATTACTCCTTTCTGCACGCCCTGCACGGCATCTCGCTCTCCCCCATCTTCGACACGATGCTCGCCGCGCAGCTACTCGCGGGCGGAGACCAGGGCCCGTCTTTCTCTCTAGAGGCGGTGGCCGAGCGCTACACGGACCGCACGCTGAACAAATCCGAGCAGAGGAGCGACTGGTCCGGGAGCTTGAGTCCAAGCCAGGTCGAGTACGCGGCCCGGGACGCCGCCGTCCTGCTGCCGCTATACGAGAGGCTCGTCGAGGAGTTGGAAGAAGAGAAGCTCGGCACCGTCTCGAAGATAGAGTTTCGGGCGGTGGCGACGATCGCCGAGATGGAGCTCGCGGGGATAAAGCTCGATGTCGGGCGTTGGAAGAAGCTCGAGAAGAGGGTTCGTAAGCGGCGAGACGAGGCAGCCTCCAGGCTAGACGCCCAATTCCCGGAGCCGGAAGGAATGCTGCCGTTAGAGGGGCTAGGGCCGCGGCTGAACCTGAACAGCCCCAAGCAGATCACCGACGCCTTCCGCTCTCTCGGGATCGAGCTCGCCGACACGAAGGTCTGGACGCTCTTGAAGGTGGACCATCCGGCTGCCCGCGCGCTCCTCGAGTACCGCGAGCTCCAGAAGAAGCTCGGCACCTACCTCGAAACCTACCCGAGCTTTATCCACCCGAAGACGGGCCGCATACACGCGAACTTCCTCCAATGCCGCGTCCCGACGGGGAGGCTTGCCTGCACAAGCCCTAACGTCCAGCAGATACCGCACGAAGACGAGTTCCGCAGCTGCTTCGTCGCGGAGGAGGGAAACGTGCTCGTGATTGCGGACTATTCTCAGATCGAGTTGCGGATCCTGACCGAAGTCTCCGGTGATCCGGAGTTCGTGCGCGCCTTCCGCCAGGGTGAGGACTTGCACAGGCTGACGGCGGCGACGATGTTTAGTATCGAGCAAGACGCGGTTACAAAGGACCAGCGCTCGGCGGCCAAGAGGATAAACTTCGGTCTGATGTATGGCAGGGGCGCCAAGAGCCTCTCCGCCCAGCTGGGCACGGACGACGACCGGGCCCGCGCCCTGATAGACGAGTACTTCGCCAACTACCCGAAGGTGCAGCGCTACCTGCAGAGCACAGCCAGCAAAGCGATGAAGACCGGCACCTTGAGGACGCTCGCCGGGAGGGTGCGTAAGTTCCCGGACCCTTCAGGACTCGACTCGATAGCGAAGGGCGGAATGCGGCGCGAGGCTATGAACTACCCGATCCAGGGCAGCTCGGCCGACATAGCCAAGCTCGCCCTGGTCTACGCTCGCGAGGAGCTTGCAAACCTCGACGCCCGGCTCATAAACAGCATCCACGACGAGTTCGTCGTGGAGTGCGCCGAGGAGATCGCCGACGAGGTAGCGGGAAAATTAAAGGACGCTATGAACAAGGCTGGCGCCGTGCTCCTCAAGAAGGTCCCGACCGAGGTAGAGGTCGGCATCTCGCGCGAGTGGCGGAAGTAAGCTCCAGTGTCATAATAGGCTCGTTGATCCTGAGTGGAGAGGAGATCCGTATGTCAGACGAACCGCGTGGCGTCGGCGGCGAGAGGCCGGAGCCCGAAGCCCGGGGCGAAGCCGAACAGATGAACTGGGCCTGCACCGTCTGCGGCTACAGCATCGAGGGTGATCTCCCGGAGCAGTGTCCCGACTGCGGCGCCTCCAAAGAAGACTTCGAGAACGTGCCCATCCCCGGAATGTGACAGCCGCTAGAACGGCGGCGTCTCCCGAATACGAAGGAGCCCGGCCCTCTGGAGGACCGGGCTCGTAAACTGACGCTTTGCGGCTGCTCTAAGCCTTACCCTCGGCGATGTACTCCTTGAGGAAGCCCTCGAAGAGGCGGCGGTGACCCTGCTCGTCCTGAAGTATCGCTATCACCATGTCCTGCGTTACTGGGTCTGACTCCTCTGTTGCCTCTACTATGCGCGTGTAGAGCTCTATCGCCTTGGTCTCTGCGTCTATTACTCCCTTTATTACGTGCACCACGTCCGTCTGCTGCCCAGGCGGCTGCAACAGACTCTGCTCGGCCTTGAAATCCATGGAGCCCGGCACCACCCCGTAGAGCTCCTTTATCCTGCTTGCAAACTGCTGGGCGTGGTCCAACTCCTCCTGGATGTCCTCCTCTAAGGACTCCTTTATCTCCTGAGCCCTTACCCCATCAGGGTTGGTTGAGTTGGTGACGTAGTTGATCACGGTCTCTAGCTCGGCGAAGTAGGCTTGTTTTAGGAGCTCTACTATCTCCTCGCGCTTGCCTGCCAGCGCCTCTGAGAGGATGCCCTCGTTTCCTCTTCCTGTCTCCACTTTCGGTGCTACCTCCTATACTGCTCTGTTACCGCGTGATCTTAGCCGTACCCGCGCCCAATTCACGTGAAACACGACACGCGACGGGAGGCATGAACTCCTAAAAAACCTTCTATGCTGTAGTGAGCTCGCCTTCGCGAAGATCTCTTGGATGGTAGCGTCGGACGTAGTCGCGAAACTGCCTCACCTCGCTGTCGGCGCGCTCCTGAGACCAGCCGAGGTGTTGAACGGCTACCCGTGCCGCCGCCTCATCCACGTCGAGTCCGACCCTGGGCCCCATCCCAACCATCGAGCGCCTGAGCAGTACGTCGCCGAGCTTCTCGGCCAACTCATGCCGGAAAGCATACAGAACCTCTGCCCCGATAATGCCCGTCTCGGGGGTTGCCGATGGCCCAAGGGGCACTCGCAGGGAGTGGTCTTCGCCAGCCTCGGCCAGCACCTCGGGGGCGCGCGTGCCGTAGAGCCTGAGGAGCCGGACAGCCAACTCCTCGGTGAGACCGCTCGTGAGTTTGAAGTTGGCCGCGAACTCGTCGAAGTTAGCCGCGGCTCCACCGGGGAGCGGGATCAGGTCCGTGCGGCACTCCGGAGCTTTGTGGCCGAGCTTTCCGTAGACCTTGTTCACCGTCTGGCGCGCCAGGTTTCTATAAGTGGTGAGCTTGCCGCCGACGATCGAGATAAGACCGCCGATCCTCGGGTCGTGCGCAGCATGATCGTAGACGAGGTGACCCCGTGTCACGCTGCCCTCCGCACCCTCCGGTTGGTACGGCAGCGGACGGATACCGGAGTAGGTAAAGAGGACCTTGTCTCGCGTCAGGTTGGCCGACGGGACCACCGCGTTCGTCTCGTTTATGAGGTAGTCGATCTCCTCCTCGCTGGCTACTACCTCGTCGAGTTCTCCCTCGTAACGGATGTCGGTAGTGCCGATGAGGTAGCGACCGTTCCACGGAACGATGAAGTACGGTCGTCCGTCCTGCTTCGCCTCGGCGTACAGAGCTTCGCCTGCGGGCGCGCCGGGGAACGGATCCACCACGAGGTGGCTCCCCTTGGTGCCCCCGATCATGCGCTCCTCCGCGAAGTCCATCCGCCGCAACACTTCATCTACCCAAGGCCCTGCGACGTTCACCGTGACGGGGGCCCGGACCGTATACTTCCCGCCGCCAAGAAGATCCTTAAACTCAACGCCTACAACGTTGCCGTCCTCGACGACGAGACGGTCCACGCCTGCGTAGGTAAGGACTACCGCGCCGTGCTCGCGGGCGGAGACGGCGTTCTCCACCGCCAGCCTCTCGGCATACTCGACCTGGCCGTCGTAATACATTGCTGCGCCGAGCAGACCCTCGGCTTCTAGCCCTGGGACCCGTTCGATGACCTCCTCGCGCGAGAGCATCTTGTGTCTATCTAGCGACTTGCTCCACGAAAGCGTGTCGTAGCCGATCATGCCGAGCCTCACGAGCAAGGTGCCGCGCTTCGAGTAGTCGTAGACGGGAATGATGAACGGCAGGGGCTTGACGAGGTGCGGCGCTATCTTCAGCAGCTTCTCGCGCTCGGAGAGCGACTCGTGAACGAGGTAGAGCTCATAGTATTCGAGGTAGCGCAGGCCGCCGTGGATCAGGCGCGTCGACCAGCTCGTCGTCCCGCTTGCCGCGTCCCCTTTATCCAAAAGTAGGACCTTGAGCCCGCGCATCGCCGCGTCCCGGGCGATACCGGCCCCGTTGATGCCGGCGCCGACAACGATAAGGTCGAAGGGATAGGTCTCTATATCCTGCGGTACGCGGCGGTCCATGTTTGCTCCTAGCTGTGTAGCGTGGTCCCTTTGAGGCTCAGGTCTCCTCCTCTGAGTTTACAAGCTGGTCGCGCACGAGGTGTTTCTGCACCTTGCCGAGAGCGTTGCGCGGCAGCTCTTCCATAAACACGACCTCACGCGGTCGTTTAAAGCCTGCGAGGTCTTGCCGACAGAGGTTTATTAACTCAGCTTCGTTGAGGTCCTGACTCTCGCGCACGATGGCTGCGACGACTCGTTCACCGTACTCCTCATCGGGCAGGCCCACCACGGCCGCCTCGGAGACGCCGGAATACCCTTCGAGCAGCTCCTCGATCTCACGAGGATAGATGTTATAGCCGCCGGAGATGATCAACTCTTTCGCCCGCCCGCTGATAGTGTAGTATCCGTCCTCACTAACCGATCCGAGGTCCCCCGTGCGAAACCAACCGTCCCCGTCGAAGACCTCCTGAGTGGCGTCGGGCCGGTTCCAGTACCCCTTGAAGACGTGTGGACCTATAACCTCGATCTCCCCCACCTCTCCGGCTGGCAGAGGTTTCCTGCTCCTCACGTCCACGACCCGCGCCTCCTGGCCGGGAAAGGGACGACCCACCGTCCCGGGACGGCGTTCCCCCTCGTAAGGATTCGTCGTGTTCATGATCGTCTCCGTCATCCCGTACCGTTCCAGGATACGCTCCTCGAAGATTTCCTCGAACTCCTCGAACGCCTGAGGGCTCAAGGCCGCGCTCCCCGAGACGTACAAACGCAACGGACGCGGTCTCCGATCGCGTCCCCGCGCCTCCCTGAGCAGACGCACGTACATCGTCGGCACGCCGAAGAACATGGTCACCGAGCCTTCCAGCAACGCGTCGTAAACGCTGGCGGGATCGAACCGACGATACAGTTCGGCGCTCGCTCCGGCGAAGAGCGTACCGTGCACTCCAACCATGAGACCGTGCGTGTGGAAGAGCGGAAGGGTCAGGAGCAGCTTGTCGTCGGCGGACCACCGCCAGGCCTCACACACGGCTTCTGCGTTTGCAGCGAGGTTGCGGTGGAGAAGCATCGCCCCCTTACTACGACCCGTGGTCCCGGAGGTGTAGGCGATCACCGCGAGGTCTTCGCCTTCCGGTAGCTCGATGTCATGCTCTCCGACATCTTTCAGAGAATCTTCGAGCTCCTCGCCCGTCTCTACCACTGTTTTCAGCTCAGGTAGCCCCGCGCGCACGCGGTCCAGCTCCGGCCTCCGCTCCGCGTCGGTAAGGCAAAGGCGCACCCCGGCATCGTCGAAGATGTGCCTGAGTTCCTCGCGGCGGTATTGGGTATTGACCGGCACCACCACCCCGCCCGCCAAATGAGTCCCCAGGTAAGCCGCGATTAAGTCGGGTGAGTTCCCGAGAAAGAGCGCGACGCGCTCGCCCGTCTCTAGACCCCACGTCTTCAGCGCCGCAGCGAAAGTCTCCGCTCGTACATGGAGCCCTTCGTAGGTCCACCGTTCGCCTTCAAAGAAGAGGCAGGCCTTCTCTGGGGCGTATTCAGCATTACCTACGAACGCTTCGACTATAGAGGCGGGCGGCGCCATTACAAACCCAACCCCGTGGAAGCTCTGACTATCGAGGGAGAACTAACCAGAGATGAACCCCTGTTGATCCCAAACTAGCAGGACACCCCCCCCGGCCGGTTCGTTTACCACGCTAACAAGCTTCCAGCTCTGCCGCGTGCCCGCGTTCATAGCCTCCTGGAAAGCTGCCATTGAGAGGCCCTCTTCCCCGGATTCCGGCGAGACGCGCTCCACGTAGTAGCGCTCAGGTTCAGGAACAGCATTCCCTTCTTCAGACACGATCTTCCTCCATCGTAGCTATTCTTGCGTGAGTAATTTTCATCTTTTCGACCCGGGGCCAGCCCCAGCACACAGGTCGTTCAGCTTCCAAACCCGAGAAGTTGGTACAGAAAGGCCCCTATAACTCCGCCGACAAGCGGCGCTACGATCGGGATCCAGCTGTACGACCAGTCCGAACCGCCCTTGCCCGGAATCGGCAGCAGGGCGTGCGCGATCCGCGGGCCGAGATCCCGGGCGGGGTTTATAGCGTAACCCGTCGGCCCGCCGAGCGATAGACCGATGGCGAGCACGAGGAAACCGACAATCAACGGGACAATTCCGACGGCGAATATCGCGCCCATATCCGCATTAGCGAACTGTTGTGCGTTCGAAACGATGGCTAACACGCCGAAGACCAGCATGGCTGTCGCGATTACCTCGGTGATAAAGTTAGAGGCGACGTTGCGAATCTCCGGGATGGTGGCGAAGACGCCCAGCTTGAGCGTGGGGTCGGCAGTCTCCTTCCAGTGCTGGAGATAAACGAAGTACACGAGTACGGCCCCGGCGAAGGCGCCTATTAACTGGGCGATTATGTAGCCTGGGACCTGCGACCAGGGAAAGGCACCAACAGACGCCAGCCCAACGGTGACGGCAGGGTTTATGTGGGCTCCGCTTATAGCCCCGACCGCGTAGACCGCTATCGCAACGGCCATGCCCCATCCCAGCGTTATAACGATCCAGCCAGCATTCTCGGCCTTCGACTTGCGCAGCAACACCGCCGCGACGACGCCGTTGCCCAATAGACAAAGTATAAGAGTCCCTACGAACTCCGCTAAGTACACTTCCATCTTATCTCCTTCCTAGAACGTCCGTCCTGCCGCCAGAGCACGCCGCTTCAGAGCACTCTTTGTGTCCTAATCTAGCTTGAGGAGCAAAGTTAGAACCTCGGCGTCTGAAGTAAGGTCGTGCAGCTCCCGCAACACAGCTTCATGAGCGGAGTGCAGTCAAGCCTGCTAGACATCTCGCGTCCCCTTGTATAAATGGCACGCTATCGCCGAGATTCTGCTCGATCGTCTCGCTCGTCAGTCCAGGGCTTGGTGAACCTCCTCACCCTCAGACCCTAACCGAGAGGCGAGTCGACCGCTTCGCGCGCCCAGTTCTTCGAACGCTCGACGGCCTCCTTCCAGCGCCCGTGCAGCCGCTCGCGCTCCTCGTCGCTCATCTGCGGTTCGTAGCGGCGCGCGAGCTTCCACTTCTCGGCGAGCTCCTCGGCGCTGTCCCAGAACCCCGTCGCCAAGCCCGCCAGGTAAGCAGACCCGAGGGCGGTGGTCTCGGTGATCTCCGGCACATCGACCGGGACCCCGAGTATGTCCGCCTGAAACTGCATGAGCCAGGCGTTCGCCACCGCCCCGCCGTCGGCCCGAAACTCCGGTAGCTTAATCCCGGAGTCTTTCTCCATCGCATCGACACAGTCCTTGGTCTGGTACGCCATGCTCTCGAGCGCCGCCCTCGCGAGGTGCGCCTTGGTCGTGCCGCGCGTGATTCCGACGACCGTGCCGCGGGCGTACGGCTCCCAGTGCGGCGCGCCCAACCCCACGAGCGCCGGCACGAAGTACACGTCGTCGTTCGAGTCGACGCTGTTCGCCAACTCCTCGGTCTCCGCGGCATTCTGTATTATGCCCAGACCGTCGCGGAGCCACTGCACGGCGGCGCCGGTAATGAAGATCGCGCCCTCGAGCGCGTACTGGACAGGCTCATCCCCGATACCCCAGGCTATCGTCGTGAGAAGGTCGCCCTCGCTCTTCATAGGCTCGCCGCCGGTGTTCATGAGAGCGAAGGAGCCAGTGCCGTAGGTATTCTTGGCTAGTCCCTTCTCATACGCCGCCTGACCGAAGAGAGCGGCCTGCTGGTCTCCGATCACGCCCCCCACCGGAACCTCGGCCTGGAAGAACGCCTCGGGATCGGTATTGCCGTAGACGTGGGATGAGGGTTTGACCTCAGGCAGGATCTCGCGCGGCACGGTGAGCATCTCGAGAAGCTCATCGTCCCACCGCAGGTCGAAAATGTTGTAGAGGAGGGTGCGCGAGGCGTTTGAGTAGTCCGTTATGTGCTCGCGCCCGCCGGTAAGCTTGTAGACGAGCCAGGAGTCTATGGTGCCGAAGGCGACCTCGCCGTTCTGCGCCCTCTCGCGCAGGCCTTCCACGTTGTCGAGCATCCACTTGACCTTCGAGCCTGAGAAGTAAGCGTCGATGGTTAGACCGGTCTTATCTCGCACCATCTCGTCGTAGCCTTGCTCGGAGAGGTTGCCACAGATCTCCGCGCCGCGCCGGTCCTGCCAGACTATGGCGTTGTGCACGGGCTCGCCCGTCTGCCTGTCCCAGATGACGGCGGTCTCACGCTGGTTGGTTATACCAACGGCGGCGAGTTGCCGGGCGCTCACCTTTGCGTCCCCAAGAGCCTGGCCGACGACCCGCATTGAGACGTCCCAGATCTCGTTGGCGTCGTGCTCGACCCAGCCCGGTTTCGGGTAGTACTGTGTGAACTCCGAATATGCACGCCCCACGAGCGCCGCGTCGTGGTCGAAGATCAGGACCGTAGTCCCGGTCGTCCCCTGGTCTATCGCCAGCACGTAGTCCCCTGCCATACCCCGTCCTTTCTCGACCTCTCCCGCTACGACCTTCTCTTCTCCCCCTGCTCCCCGCCACCTTGCGTCTAGAGAAGAAGTTACGAATCGTCGGGCACCGGCGCCCTGCATACCGCAGTTTCCGCTTCCCCACGCGGAACGTCCTACCCGTAACTTCCCTCCAGCCTACTCTACGGCGGACAAAAATCCGCGTCAAGTTAGACGCTATCTCGTTTACGCTACACAAGCAAGGTTACGCTAGACTATCGTTGCGACGGTCCGAGACGAGCAGGAAGGGCGCCATGAGTATCAGGTTCGCAGGTCTTCACCACGTGACAGCGATCGCCGGAGACCCGCAAGAGAACGTGGACTTCTATGCGGGCATCCTAGGGTTGAGGCTGGTAAAGAGAACGGTAAACTTCGACGACCCGAAGAGCTACCATCTCTACTACGGGGACGCGGCGGGGAACCCGGGAACCATCATGACGTTCTTCTCCTGGCCTGGCGCGCCGCGAGGCCGTACCGGGACCGGGCAGGTTAGCGCCACCTCGTTCTCGGTACCGGAGGAGTCCTTGGGCTACTGGACGGAGCGTCTCATAGAGCACGGCGTCCGGTTTGCGAAGCCGGAGCGACGCTTCGAGGAGACGGTCCTGGCCTTCGAGGACCATGACGGGCTCGCCGTGGAGATCGTGGCCCGCCCGGGGGTAGAGGAAGGAGAGGCGTGGGCGGGAAGCTCGGTGCCTGTCGAACACGCGATTCGGGGGATCCCTGGCGTGACGCTCTCTGAGCAATCGGGCGAGGTGACCGAGAACATCCTCACCCGCCTCCTAGGCTTCGAGAAGGCAGGCGAAGAGAACGGGCGGACGAGATACCTCTCGGCCGGCTCCGGAGGGAGCTTCGCTGACGTTTTGGCCCTTCCGGAAGGGGCGCCGGGAGAGACAGCGGTAGGAACGACTCACCACGTCGCCTGGCGGGCGCCGGACGACGAGACGGAGGAGGCGTGGCGCGAGGAGATCGAGGCCCGCGGCCTCTACGTCACCCCCGTCCTCGACCGGAACTACTTCCACTCCATCTACTTCCGTGAGCCCGGCGGGGTGCTCTTCGAGATCGCCACGGACCCGCCCGGCTTCGCGGTGGACGAAGATCCGGACCACCTCGGCGAGAGCCTGAGGCTCCCACCATGGCTTGAGAGGCGGCGGGAGGAGATCGAGCAGGCTCTCCCCCCGATCCACCTCCCGGGACAGAGGGTTTAGGGACGTGGCGAACGACCTCGGTTTCACCCATCGCTTCATCCCCGCTACAGGCGAGGGTGCCCCGACGCTGCTGCTCCTGCACGGCACGGGCGGCGACGAGAACGACCTCTTGCCAGTCGGGCGTATGCTCGACGAGAGAGCTGCGCTGCTCTCCCCGCGCGGCAAGGTATTGGAACACGGTATGCCGCGCTTCTTCAGACGGCTCGCGGAGGGCGTCTTCGACGAGGAGGATCTGCGAAACCGAACCGATGAGCTTGCGGAGTTCGTTGAGGCGTCCGTGAACGAGTACGGCCTAGATCCTAAGAAGCTGTTCGCGGTCGGCTTCTCGAACGGGGCGAACATAGCGGCGAGCCTGCTGTTGACGTATCCGCGCCTCCTGGCCGGAGCGATACTGTTGCGGGCTATGACCCCGTTCGAGCCGGAGGCGACGCCGGACCTCTCGGGCACACCCGTTTATCTGGCTGCGGGGCGCTCAGATCAGATGGTGCCGCCCGAGAACACGGAGCGTCTCGCTGGCCTCCTCCAGGAGGCAGGGGCGGACGTAACTCTGGACTGGCAGCCCGGTGGGCACGGGATCGGACCGGCGGAGATCCAGGCGGCCCAAGACTGGCTCTCGAACACGGTCGCCAGGATGAGCTAGAGACGGACGCTAGCGCCTGGCGAACTACTAGGGCGCCGCAGGCCGAGCTACCCGGAGATTCTAGCGGGCTAGAGCTTTCGCCTCACTGATCCGATAAATATCGTGTAGCATGCCGAACTGGTCGGCGGCAGGAACCGAATACTATGGCACTTGCGAGCGAGCGAAGCATGGAGAGCACCTCTGATCAGGTATTCAGAGGTGCTCTCGGCGCTGTCTTTCGCGCTCGACATGGTCGACGGTCAGCCTGAAGGCCACATGCTACGCTCTTGCTATATCGGGATGACCATAGGCGAGCGCCTCGGTCTGAACGAGGAGGAGCGTTCGACGCTCTTCTACGCACTCTTACTCAAGGACGCCGGCTGTTCGAGTAATGCCTCCAAGATGGCGGCGCTCTTCGGAGCGGACGATCTTCAGACGAAGAAGGCTTGGAAGGCGACCGACTGGAGCCGTCTACCGAGCCTGATGCTCTACGTCGCCCGCTCCGTGAGCCCGGGCGGGGCATTTGGCCCAGGGCGAAGCGCCTGTTGTCGGTTGGAACCGCGGGGCCACAGGTCGCCAAAGAGCTCATCCAGATCCGCTGTGACCGCGGGGCGGAGATCTCGCGTCTCATGGGCTTCCCCGAAGCGACCGTGAGAGCGGTGCGCAACCTCGACGAGCACTGGGACGGAGCCGGCTACCCTGATAGTCTCAGAGGCGAGGAGATACCGCTGCTCTCGCGCATCTGCGGCCTGGCCCAGACGGTCGAGGTCTTCTTCACCGCATACGGCCCCGAGAAGGCCGAGGAGATGGCGCGCTCGCGCCGTAAGAGGTAGTTCGACCCCGGGCTCGTCGACGTCTTTTTGGCGGAGGCTCGAACAGGCAAGTTCTGGAAGCGACTCGCCGAGCAGGACCTTGCGACCTCGGTCTGGGCCTTGGAGCCGGCGGAGCGCGCGCTCGTCGCCACACCTGAGAGGTTGGACCTGACCGCCCGGGCCTTTGCCCGGATCATAGACGCCAAATCCCCCTATACCTCCCGGCACTCTGAAGGGGTCGCCCGTACCGCAACGGCTATCGGCGCTTACCTGGGCCTCTCCGATCCAGCAGTGCGAGACCTGAGGCGGGCGGGCCTTCTGCACGATATTGGCAAGCTTGGTCTCCCTAACACGATCCTGGACAAACCTGGCCCGCTCACCGCAGAGGAGACGCTCGTGATGAGGAGGCACGCGACGTTGACCGGCGAGATACTGGCGCGCGTCGCTCCTTTCGGCAACGTGGCAGAGATAGCGGCCAACCATCACGAGAGGCTGGACGGCAGCGGTTACCCTCGGGGGCTGTCGGAGGAGCACCTCGACCTTCCCTCGCGCATTCTGGCGGTCGCGGACGTCTTCGACGCCCTCTCACAAGAACGCCCCTACCGGCCCGCTATGCTTCTAGACCAGGTCCTCGCGACCATGTCCTCCGACAAAGGCGCGAGGCTCTGTTCCGAGTCTGTAGACGCTCTAATAGAGCTGGTCTCGAAAAAGGAGATCGGAGGCTCACCCGTCAAAGGCCCGGCCCTTGGGGCCACGCTGATGAGGTCCCCCAGCTCAGGACGATATCCGTGGTGCCCGGGGAGAGCTCTCCGAAACAGAAAGACGAGCTTGAGGAAGATTTGATCCGGCAGAGGGACCTGTACGAGGCGCTCCTCGAAGCTTTGAGCGCCGTGGGCGAGGGATTCGTCGTCGCCGAAGAGGGGCGTGCCGTCTACGCAAACGAAGCCTTCTACCGGATCAGCGGCTACAACGCCGACGAGCTCGCAGAACTGCCATCGCACTTCGCGCTGATCCCGGCCGAGAGAAGGGAGATCTCCCAAGAGAGGCTGCGCTGGCGCATGAGCGGCGAGGACGGCGAGTTGTGCCTCGAGACGGTCATACTCCACAAGAGCGGCCGCCGCGTAGACCTGGAGGTGGGCGTAAAACTGCTACAAACGAACGGCCGCACCCTCATGATCTTGGTCGCCCGCGATATAACCGAACGCAAACGAACCGAGGAGGCGCTGCGCACGGCCGAGGAGAAGTATCGCTCCATCTTCGAGAACGCCGCCCACGGAATCTTCCAGAGCTCGCTCGACGGCCGCCTGCTGATGGTAAACCCGATGATGGCGCGCATCTTCGGCTACGAGTCTCCGGAAGAGAGCATCTCTTCCGGAGCATGCTCCAAGGAACTCTACGCGGACCCCGAGCGCCGCACGGAGTTCGCGCGCCTGATGCAGCGTGACGACACCGTCTCGGGCTTCGAGGTAGAGGTCTGCCGCAAGGACGGGACCAGAATCAAAGTCTCGGTCAACGCCCGCGCTTTGCGCGACCCCGAAGGCCAGGTCACCGCCTACGAGGGCACGATAGCAGATGTCACGGAGCGCAAAACCCTCGAAGAGCAGCTGGAGTACCAGGCGTTCCACGACGCCCTCACAGGCCTGCCAAACAGAGCTCTCTTCCTCGAACGCCTCGGCCACGCCCTGGCTCGCGCCGACCGCTGCGAAGGAAGCGTCGCCGTCCTCTTTCTGGATCTCGACAGCTTCAAGTCCGTTAACGATACCCTGGGGCACCAGGCCGGCGACGTGCTGCTCACCAAGGTCGCCCGGCGCTTAGAGAACGGCGTGAGGCAGGGCGACACGGTCGCCCTGCTGGGCGGGGATGAGTTCATTGTCCTGCTCGAGAACATGAACGCGCCGGATGAGGCGCAGCTGGTAGCTGACCGTATAAAGGAGGAACTGCGGGAGCCGTTCTCCCTCCCCGGCGGCGAGGTCTACGTTACTGCGAGCGCAGGCGTAGCCTTTGATGCCGCAGCCCACCGCAGACCCGAAGACCTTCTACGAGACGCCGACATAAACATGTATAGAGCCAAGCATCGACAGGGCTCCGCCGCTCCCTCCTGAGCATACGACTTACTCTCGCACGAGTTATTTATTGATTACATAACTTTCTCGTGATAGCTTAGAGTAGTGTCGCTTAGTATCCAGAGCCTACGCGTCTTTCTCTCCATACTAG
>CADCVD010000157.1 GCA_902806055.1 uncultured Rubrobacteraceae bacterium | reverse complement strand
CGTCCGGGGAGCCCTTCTGAACGACGAGCTTTACGCCGCGCTCTTTGAGGTCCTCCTTCACTCCCTGCAGACCTTCTAGCAGGAAGGCATAGTGCCTGACGTTCGCCTCTGGGTAGCCATCCGTTAGCCCGAAGACGACGAGGAGGCGCTGGTCGAGCTCGTTCGCCCTCTGTACGGCGTACTCCAGCGCGTGGTTATACTCCGCCCTCTGGGCTTCCTGCATCCAGTACAGTACGTAGTCGCCATCCCTACCGTCCCTCTCGTTCAGAAGGCGGATGCGCTCTTCCTGTATCTCCTTCGTCACTCCGTCCTCCAAAGGTGCGTTGTCTATCGCTACACATGGATAACGCAAACAAACGTCCCCGGCTGGGCGAGAAGACACGCTTTGGGAAGACAGGCGACGCCTCAGTAACCCGGGCGGCCCATTCTGGAGTAGGTGATCTGCTTCCCCGCCTCGACGCCGGGTTGGTCGAAAGCGTTGACCCCGTAGAGAGTTCCCGCAACCGCCGTCTGAACCTCCAGGGCTTGCATGAGGTACCCGAGGTGCTCCTCATCGACCGCGGCGAGCTTTATGGTGGCGTTGGGGCGTCCGGCCTCGGTGAGCGCCTTTCTCGTGGCGTCGCACTCGACGTTTAGGAGCCCGGCCAGCGTGTGGCCGCCGAGGTAGCCGACGCCTTCGAGATCCTCGTAGGCTTTCGGTATACGGAGGTCACGGGGGTGGTTCTCGACCTCGATCAGCTCGATCACCTTGTCCTGCGGTCCCTCCATGTATAGCTGCACCTGTGAGTGCTGGTCCGTGGTACCGACGGCTCCATGCGGCGTCGAGCCCTTGCCTTCCTTCCCTAAAGACTCCGCCCAGAGCTGCACGAACCATGCCGCAAGCCTCTCCAGGGCGTCGGCGTAGGGCATCATGACCCGTACGTTACGGCCTCTCTCGACCTCCATGAGGTAGTAGTAGGCGGCCCCCACAAGGATAGGATGCTCGGCCCCCTCTCGCGTCACCTCGTCGACGCACTGCCCGGCACCCCGCAGTAGCGTGCCCACGTCGAGGCCGGTCACGGCTGCGGGGAGGAGGCCGACCGGCGTCAGAACCGAGAAGCGCCCGCCGACATCGGGCGGTATCGGAAGCCTTCTTATTCCCTCTCTCTCCGCTATCTGTACCAGGTATCCTTCCTCGGGGTCGGTCGTGAAGACCACGCGTTTTCCGTATGCCTCTTCTCCTACGGCGTCTATCAGAGCGCCCCGCAGCACGAGAAAGTTGGCCATCGTCTCGGCGGTCGAGCCGCTCTTGGTGACGACGTTGACCCAGGTGTTAGACAGATTCGCTACCTCCAGGATCGCTCTTAGGGTAGCGGGGTCTGTATTCTCGGCGAAATGGATGCGAGGACCGGGGCGGTCGGCGAGCAGGTTGTGAAGCGGGTGGTCGAGCGCGCGATGGAGGGCGATTGGTCCGAGAGCGGAGCCGCCGATACCTACGTGGACGAAGTCAGCGGCGCCGGAGGCGTTGATCTCCTCAGCCAGAGCCTTCGAACGGCTGGAGAGATCGCTGGTCTTCGGTAGCCGCATAAACCCGGGCGGCTCCCGGAGGAGAACGTTCGCCGCTTCTTCGAGGCGGGGGCCGAGTTGCGAGAGCTCTGCCTCGGTAACGCCTCCCTCTACCTCGGTCAGATTCGTGTAGTCAAAGGCGACCTCTGCTGCCATACGCGCTCCCCTCTATGGTGCTCCGGATCAGGAAGTGGCAGTTTAACGGCATCAGGAGACCACGGGCTACTGCAGGCGCCTCTCCAGATAGCCTCAGCAGACTTCTAGAAAGGAGCGCATCTCCGTTGCGAGGGACTGGGAGCGGAGCTTGCGTAGAGCGGCGCTAAGAATTTGCCGGGTCCGCTCGCGGGTTACTCCGATCTCCTGTCCGACCTGTTGAAGGGTGGCGGAAGGACCGCCGTCGAGGCCGTAGCGGCGCTCTACCACGTGACGCTCGCGTTCTGAGAGGATGGTGAGTAGGTCGCGGATGCTTCTCCTGAAGGACTCCTCCGCGAACTGCTCCTCCACGCCGGTCTCCGAGACATCGGTGAGGAGGTCTGAGAGAGAAGCATCATCGCCGGGACCGACGGGCACGTCGTAGGAGACGACCACCTTGCGCGTGGCGAGGGTACCGGAGACCTCATCCGCGCTTCTACCCACAAACTCGGAGAGTTCTTCGACGGAGGGCTCGCGGCCTGTGCGAGCCTGGAGGTCCCTACTCGCGGAGGTCAGCGCTCTCTCTGCCTCGGCGGCGTGGATCGGGACGCGGATAATACCAGCCTTGTTGGAGATAGCCCGACTCATGGACTGTTTGATCCACCAGGTGGCATACGTGGAGAACTTGGTACCGAACGCGGCGTCGAAGCTCCGTGCCGCGCGCATGAGCCCCAGGTTGCCCTCCTGAACGAGGTCGGCGAACTCCAGACCGCGCCCTGTGTATCCGCGGGCGATAGAGACTACGAGCCTCAGGTTGTGCCTTACCAACTCCTCCCAGGCCGACTCGTCTCCTTCCTGTATCCGCAAGGACAGCGACCTCTCCTCTTGGCGGCTCAAGATCCTGTGCCGCCGCGTGCGCGACAGGTAAACACTGAGTACGCCTTCTCCCGCTGCGTTCCTGTGGCCCTTCTCCCGCTCGACCCTCTGTTCCATCGTGTCCTCCCACTGGTAAAACTATCCCTTTCTTTGCAAGGGCACGATAACCCTCTCTCAAGGGAGGGTTCTATAGGACATTTGTACTATGACCTCTAGAAGCAACTAAGTTAATTCTAGAAGTCCTGCCGCACCAGGATATAATCCCGCATCGAGGTGCCAGAGCAGGCTGAACACTACGATCGCGATCCCGCTCCGATAGGAGAGGTGATCCCACGCCTCAAAGAGGCTTATCCCGACGCGAAAACCGAACTCTACTGGAGCGATCCTCTCCAACTCCTGGTGGCGACAATGCTCTCGGCTCAGAGCACGGATGTCCGGGTCAACCAGGTCACGAAGGACCTCTTCGAGAGGTATGGGACGGCCGAGGACTACGCCAGGGCCGACCTCGCGGATCTGGAGGAGGAGATACGGTCCGTTGGTTTCTTCCGCAACAAGGCGCGCGCTATACAGGGCATGGCCCGCGCTCTCGCCGAGGAACACGGAGGCGAGGTTCCGCGCACGATGGATGAGCTCATCGCCCTACCCGGAGTGGGGCGTAAGACCGCCAACGTGGTGCTAGGCAACGCTTTCGACGTGAACGAGGGTGTGGTAGTAGACACCCACGTCCGTCGCCTCTCCAAACGACTAGGCCTCACGCGTGAGCACGACCCCGAGAAGATAGAGCGCAACCTGCTAGAGATAGTACCGGAGGAGGAGCGTACACTCTTCTCGCACTTGCTGATCTTCCACGGCCGTAGAGTGTGCAAGTCCCGCAAGCCCGACTGCCCGAACTGTGTCCTCAACCACGTCTGCCCCTCGGCCTTCGAGGTTTAGCTGGGAGCACTTGGGTGTTGAACGTGTTCGGCGCCCCTTGTGAAGCTACCACCCGGGCTCGGATAGGTCCCGGAACGTTATCAGGCCGCTCGTGAGCGCCTTCTTTACGGCGGAAGCTCGGGAGGAGACGCCGAGCTTGGCGTAAATGTTGCTGAGGTGGCGCTTGACCGTGCCTTCCGAGATGTGCAGGTGAGAAGCTATGCGACCGTTGCTCATCGCTCTTGCCGCGAGCAATAGGACCTCCAGCTCCCGGCCGGAGAGAACATCTCTCTCCGATCCCTCCAACCTCTCCGCTGTGCCGCGTGACACCGACAGTACGACGCGGTCTTCGACCCGGTGCACGGTGTGTATAGCGTCTTGAAGCTTTTTCGTCGAGATGCCTGGCGTGTGTAGAGCTTGTCCGCGTAGCATCGCGCGGAGCGCGACCCTACCGTTAACAGATATTTGCTGGTTTTACGTCGCGAGCAAAGCGGAAGATGATGTCCGCCACAATCGTCGTATAATCTCCGCGTAGAAAGCTGGCTCCGGGGGCGTGGCAGAGTGGACGAATGCGCTGGTCTTGAAAACCAGAGGCGGTAAAACGCCCGTAGGTTCGAATCCTACCGCCCCCGCCCTCGAGGAATATATCAACTTCTATATGTTGGATCTGAAGCAACAAAAGAAGCATGTTATCTCAAAACAGACGGACAATAACCCAACAACAGCCTCAAAAGTAAGAATGAGGCGAGCGAGTATACCGTTCCTGACTGTTGAGCACACAACATCTTGTGGATATGGCTATTCTGAGTATAGAATTTGTTAGGGAAGGTTAAGCAAATAGAGACTTTGGTGTTTCAGGCGTGTAAACTACGGGTAGCTTCTCACAGATAGGAAGCTGTGCAGGCCGTGTAAAGAAAGACTGTGTAGTAGAAAGGGGAAGCTCTTGAAGAGAGTAATCTTGCTAGCGACGGCCGCTCTTGTGGCCATGCTGATCCTCGTGCCGACTGCTATGGCGCAGGAGGATACGATGATGATGGAACAGACCACGATGACGGAGTCGACGATGATGATGGATGACGATCTGCCGAAGAGCGGCGGTCCGTCCCCGTCGGTGCTCTTGCCCGCTGCCGCCCTGCTTTTGGGCTCCGGCGTTCTGGCGTTCGCCGTTCTTCGGCGCAGGTAGCACGAACCAGTCTTAACCGGTAGCGGGGCAGCCAGCCCCGCTACCAACTCAAGGGATGGAGGAGAGCCTGCACTCTTCCGTCCCTTTTTTATGCCTTATGGCCTGGAGCGCGGCGATCACGCTTCCACGGGCGTGCGGATCACGTGTTCAATACGACTTAGTCTCGCCGCGTCCAATGCTTCTCTGGAAGGGTTGTTACCTGTCACAAGGCGTTGGTCATAGTTATCCTGACTCACTTCGCTAGAGGACGCTCCTAAGATGTTTAGCGAGGCCAGGTCTCTAGCGGAACGGTCTGGCAATTGGCCTCTAAGGCTTCTACTAGCATGAGCAGCCCTAAGTGAGGCGGTGCCAGGGAGCTTCAGCTTCCGCAGTCAGATCTTGAGCTTTCCGCAGGCACGCTCTGGCGTTGACGGTATCGACGTAGAGGCGCTTTTCTACCTGCTTCTTAATTCTCTGCCGATTGGTGAGCTCGATTAATCCTCTCGTGAGGAGCACATCTCGTTCGTCGGTCGATATAATCCTTCTAGCTCTTACGAGTTGTTGTATGCGCTTCCATAAAACAGAAG
>CADCVD010000156.1 GCA_902806055.1 uncultured Rubrobacteraceae bacterium | reverse complement strand
AGCTGGGCGTCTTTCTGCAGGTAAATCTTCTGTCCTATCTCCCCTCGCCATTGCTCCATGTAGACCGCGAAGGCCTTCTCGTCCATAGGGCGGTACGAAGCGGTACGCAGGTGCCCGCCGACGATGGCTTCGAATGAGCCGGACGGCATAGTCCGGTAAACGTTTAGGTGCGCCTTGACGTGGCGGGTCGTCGGCGTGATCCAGGGACGCAGTACGACTGCGTCGATAAGGGAGATGCGGCTAAACTCAATCCCTCCCAGGAGATGGGCGCGAAGCGCGATACCGCCTCCTATATCGTGTCCCGCGATAGCAGGGGCTTCAAGCCTCCAAAACTCGACCAGCCCGGCGAGCAAACTCGCCTGAGCAGCGATAGAGACGTTCAGGCCATCTCTCCGCTCCGACTCACCAAACCCGAGAAGGTCGAACGCATATACCCTGAAGCGGGCGGCGAGCTTCGGCACGACGTTCCGCCAGGTGTACGAGCGGCTCGGCGTCCCATGCACGAGAATCACCGGCGGGCCCTCGCCGAAGGTCTCGTAGGCTATCTCGCCGCTGGAGAGTTCGGCACGGTACCGTAGGCGCCAGCCGCTAGCTTCGCAGGCTATACAGCCTTCCCCTCGGCTGCGCCGTTCGCGGCGAGTATCTTTACGAACTGCACGAGCATCTGCCGGTAGGTCTCCAAAGAGTCGGAGACGACGAACTCCCTCGGGCCGTGGTGGCCGCCGCCTACCGGGCCGAACTCGACGCCGGAGATACCGGCACGCTGGAAGAAGACGATGTCGGAGGCGCCGTGGCGCCCGACCCCGACCGGATTGCCGCGGAAGTGACGGCTTGCGACCTCTCGCAACACCTTTACAAACGGGTTCTTGCGAGAGACGTAGGTCGGTTCGTGGGTAAAGAGGATCTCCGCCTCGGCGGGGAGGTCTATCGAGCGAATCTGGCGAACTATCTCCCCGGGTACCTGGTTCGGCAGGTAGCGGATGTCCAGATCGTAGGTCGCATGGTCCGGTACGCGGTTGATTACGTCGCCGCCGATGATCCTTGCCATGTTGATGCTCGGGTACGGGAAGAGCTCGCTTCTCTCTCCCGCGAAGGGCAGCTCTAGCACTCGTTTGTAGTGCTCGTATGCTAGAAGAACGGCGTTCTTGCCGAGCCAGGGAACAGAGCCGTGAGCGCTCCTCCCGTTCATGGTTATGCGGAGAGCTAAGACACCCTTTGCCTGAATGCCGATGTGAAAGTCCGTAGGCTCGCCGGTTATGAGAAAGTCGCCCGTGTGGCCGTTGTCGATCAGGACCTGCGCCCCCTTGCGCCCCCCATACTCTCTCTCCTCGTCCGGCACGATGAGTAGCTCTACCGTCGCCTCACAGCCCGTAACGTGCAGATCCTCGACCGCATACATCATCGCGGCCAGCGCCCCCTTCATGTCGTAGACGCCGCGGCCCAGTAACTCGCCGGCCTGCTCGTAGGCCTCGAACTGCTCATCGTCGCCCGGGACCACATCCGCGTGGGCGTGCAAGAGTATCTTCGGTCCTCCTGAGCCGACCCTCGCCACCAGCGAGGAGAGCTCTCCTTTTGGCCCCGCTCCCTTGTAGCGGCTCGTCTCTAGCCCTCGCGCCTCGAACCAACCGTTGATAAAGTCCATGGTCGATTCAGCCCCCCCAGGCGTGAACGACCGATACCGGACAAGCCGTCGCGTCAGCGCGAGCACTTCCGTCCTGTTCGCCGCTATCGTCAGTTCAAGGCTCCGTTCTCGACCGAAACTATGGGCAATAAGCACATACTACCAATCGTTTAAGAGGCCGTCTCGATACCTCCGTGTTCCGGTCGAATCTTCGAGGCGGTAGAGCACTATGGCGCTCCGCGGCCGAACCCCCTGAGCAAGGCGGTAACGTACTCACCGGACCGCTCAAGGAGGGAGGCCTACGCCCCGGGGACCCGGACTTCCGCCGCCGCCTCGCAGCAGTGCAGCGGCGACGGAAGCTACCCACCCGGCTTAACCAAGCGAGACAGGCCCTGATACAACGCCGAATCCTGAGCGGGACGCTCGAATCGGAGGAGCCATTCGCGCCGCCGACCGTCGTCCGCGTGCTGCTCCGCCTACTCATAATGCGCCTTGGCCTGCCCGCATCATCGGTCTCGGACTCTGGCGCACCCGCCTGAAGGGTTCAGTACTGCCGTCAAATGCGGGACGGCTTACCGTGACAGAGAGAGCTAGCGCTGTAGCGCTGGCTCGGCCCCGAGAGCGACCGTCGCGCCTAGAGAAGAGAGCTTCTTTTCAAAGCCCTCGTAGCCCCGCAGGACGTGACGAGCCCCTTCCACGATCGTGACCCCCTCGGCGACAAGGCCGGCCATCACGAGCGCCGCTCCGCCACGAAGGTCCGGCGACTGCACGATGGTGCCGGAGAGCCGTCTCGGCCCCTTCACCAAAGCCCGGTGTCCGCCGAAGAGGTCGATACCAGCATCCATCCGGTTGAGTTCCTCGGCGACCTGAAGACGATTCTCGTAAACGTTCTCGGTAATGATGCCGGCTCCCGACGTCTGAAGCAGGAGGACCAGCATCTGAGCCTGGAGATCAGTGGCGAAACCAGGGAACGGAAGCGTCGAGACGTCTACGCTACCCAGAGACGAAGGGTCTTCCACCAGCACTCGCACGCCGCCCTCGACGTTTCGAGCATCCACGCCCATCTCGCGCAGCTTGGCGATCTCCATCTTGAGGTGGGAGAGGTCCACACCCCTGATCGTAACGTCGCCGCCCGTCGCGGCGGTCGCCATAATGAAGGTACCAGCCTCTACACGGTCGCCGATGACCGCATATTCGACGGGGTGTAGCTCGGTGACGCCCTCGATCACGATGCGCCCAGTTCCCGCGCCGTAGACTCGCGCCCCCATTAGGTTCAGGAAGTCGGCCAACGCTACGACCTCCGGCTCGCGGGCGCCATTCTCGATGATGGTCGTGCCTTGAGCCAGCACGGAGGCCATCATCACGTTCTCCGTTGCGGTAACGCTCGGGTACTCGAAGTTGACCTCCGCACCCGAGAGACCTCGCCGCGCCTCGGCCTTGATAAAGCCGTGGTCTAACGAGATCTCCGCTCCCAGAGCCCGCAGCCCATCAAGATGGAAATTGAACTTCCTTAGCCCAAGGTTGCACCCGCCCGGCGCTGAGACCTCGGCCTCACCGAACCGGGCGACGAGCGGCCCGAGGACCACGATGCTGGCTCGCATCTGGCGCACCAAGTCGTAGGGAGCCGTATAAGAGTCGATCGTCGAGGCGTCTATGGAGAGCGTGTTGCCGGAGAACTCGCAACGCGCCCCGAGGCCTTCAAGGACTGCGAGCATAGTCTCAACGTCCTTTATGCGCGGGACATTGTGGAGCACGGTCCGGCCCGGAGCGAGGAGAGCGGCAGCGATTAGCTTCAGGGCGGCGTTCTTCGCGCCCGAACACGTCACCTCTCCATGGAGCCTGCCTCCTCCCTCGACGAAGAACCTCTCCATGAAACCATCCTCCCTGTCGCGACCGTCTCTCTACCTCGTCGTACAGCAGCGTCGCATTATACAGGGCGAAGGTAACGAAACGGATACATTAAGGCAACAATCTCGGCACAGTTAGATGAATTGCTCCTACCCGTCGCCGTGCTCGCGCGCCACCCGCACCAAGTTCTCCCCGATGGTGCGGTTGCGCTCGATCTCCTTCCGCTGCCTGTCGCTGTCCTCGTCCTCGTCGGAGATCTCGGACAACTCGTTCTCGGCCTCCTCTACACGGCTCTCGGCCGCATCTACGTCTATCTCCCCGGCAGCTACGGCCTCCTCGACCAGTATCTGCACCAGGTTCTCGGAGATCTTGAAGAAGCCATCGGAGGTCGCGTAGACATGCCTGTCCTCGTCCTGGTTGATGCGCACCGCCCCGATCTCAACGGTGGAGACGACCGGCTGATGGTCTACGAGGACGCCGATGTCGCCATCGGCTATCCTCGCCACGACCATATCCGCCTCGCCGTCGAAGATCACTTGCTCCGGCGTAATGACCCTACAGAAGAGCTGACGCCCTTCCTGCTGCTGGCCCTCGGACACTAACCTTCCTCGCCGTTCTCGGAGTCGTTATCCTCTTCGCCCTCTTCTTCCTCCTCGCCGCTCATGCCGCGAGCCTTCTCGACGGCCTCGTCGATGTTGCCAACCATGTAGAACGCGTTCTCGGGCAAGTCGTCGTGCTTACCCTCGACGACCTCCTTGAAAGAGCTGACCGTCTCTTCGAGCTCCACGAACCTGCCCTCCTGGCCCGTGAACTGCTCGGCCACGAAGAACGGCTGAGAGAGGAAGCGCTGCAACCTTCTCGCGCGGTTGACGTAGACCTTGTCCTCCTCGGAGAGCTCCTCCATGCCCAGGATGTTGATAATGTCCTGCAACTCCTTGTAACGCTGCATGACGAACTGCACCTGCTGGGCAACCTCGTAGTGCTCCTGTCCAAGGATATTCGGGTCGAGAATTGTCGACGAGGAGTTCAGCGGGTCCACCGCCGGGTAGATGCCCTGCTCGGCGAGTTCACGCGCGAGCACCACCGTCGAGTCGAGGTGAGTGAACACGGTGAACGGGGCCGGGTCGGTGATATCGTCCGCCGGAACGTAAACGGCCTGGAAACTCGTTATAGAGCCGTTCTTGGTCGAGGTGATCCGCTCCTGCAGCCCGCCCATCTCAGTGCCCAGAGTTGGCTGGTAGCCGACCTCCGAGGGCATCCGGCCCATGAGCGTCGAGACCTCGTTACCAGCCTGCACGAACCTGAAGATGTTGTCGATAAAGAGCAGGACGTCCTGGCCGAGCTCGTCCCTGAAGTACTCGGAGAGGGTGACCCCGGTAAGACCGACGCGGAAGCGGGCGCCGGGCGGCTCGTTCATCTGCCCAAAGACCATCGAGGTGTTCCCGAGGACCCCGGCTTCCTCCATCTCGCGGTAGAGGTCGTTCCCCTCGCGCGTCCGCTCGCCGACCCCGGCGAAGACGCTTGTCCCCTCGTACTGCAAAGCGATGTTGTGGATCAACTCGGTAATAACGACCGTCTTACCGACGCCGGCACCGCCGAAGAGCCCAACCTTACCGCCACGCCTGACCGGGCAGAGCAAGTCCATAACCTTGATGCCGGTCACGAACTGTTCAGTCTGGGTGGAGAGATCGGTGAACTTCGGGGCCGGGCGGTGTATCGGCCAGTGGTCCTCCGCATCTATGGGGCCCTGCTCGTCGACGG
>CADCVD010000155.1 GCA_902806055.1 uncultured Rubrobacteraceae bacterium | reverse complement strand
CTGGCGAGCCGGGGTCGGAGACCTGGCCCGAAGACGGTGAGGCCTGGCAGCGGGGTGGTGGAAACTGCTGGGTCACGGGCACCTACGACCCGGAGCTGAACCTCCTGTACTGGGGGACCGGCAACCCAGCGCCCGACTTTGACGGTGGCGTCCGCGAGGGCGACAACCTCTACACCGACAGCTGTATCGCCGTGGACGCCGATACCGGCGAGATACGCTGGCACTACCAGTTCACCCCACACGACCTGTGGGACTACGACAGCAATATGGAGCATATCCTCTTCGAAGAGGATGGGCGCAAACTGCTGGCGCACTTCGACAAAAACGGGTACTACTTCGTCCTGGATCGTACGAATGGTGAGCTGGTCCGGGTAACACCCTTCGCCGAGCGAATAACCTGGGGCGAGATAGACGCCAATGGCGAGGTAACGGTCAAGGTGGCCCCCTATAACGAGGGGGAGCCGGTCCACTTTTTCCCGGGGCCGGCCGGGGCCAAGGAATGGACGCACGCAGCCTACAGCCCGAGGACGGGGTACTTCTACGTCCCGATACAGGATACGGGTTCGGAGGTCACGCTGCGGCCCAAGGAGTTCAAGGAGGGCATCCCTTACTGGGGCGCGAGCGTCACCGTGGACGCCGACAACATGAAGGGCTACATAAAGGCTTATAATGCGTCCACGAGCGAGGAGGTGTGGGCCTGGGAAAATGAGACGCCGATGTGCGCGTCGGTGCTGGCCACGGCCGGCGACCTCGTGTTCGCCGGCGCACCCTCGGGGGAGTTCCGCGCGTTCAATGCGCAAACTGGCGAGGTAGTGTGGGAGTTCCAGTGCGGTAGCGGTCACCACAGCAGCCCAATTACCTACAGTATCGACGGAAGGCAGTACATAGCCGTGCCGGTCGGTTGGGGAAGTTGGGTCGAAGGGTTCCTGCCCGGGCTTTTGGGGGCGCCCCGCGGAAACGCTCTCTTTGCCTTCGCCCTGCCGGAGTCAGCACGCCAGGTCGCCGACTCGGAGTCAGCAGGCGAGGTCTCCTGACGCCACCCAGCGTAAGGGAAGGAACGTCTCCGGTTCGGTTCGGAGTGGCCCCTAAGCCATGATGGGTTGCCTGATTTTCTGGAGCGTTAGAGGTGACCGTGCAGGCTCGGTCAGGACACGATGAGCCTGCACGGTAAAGTCCATTTGAAAGGAGGTGATAGCCATGGAGGTAATAACCATGGAGTGGGAGCCCCCCGAGTTCGAGGAGATCGGGACCAGCGCTGAGGTGACTGCGTACGTTTTTCTCGCGGAATAGGCGGACAGGGCGCCGGACCGGTTGGTCCGGCGCCCGCATGATCCTCGTCTTGCCGTAGGGCGGCTGCGGCAAGGGAGAATGGTCGAGGTAAACGGATGGAGGATGGGTGTGTGGGTGCGTGTGCTCGGAGCGGCGGCGGGAGGAGGGTTTCCGCAGTGGAACTGTGGCTGCCCTCAGTGCCGGGCCGTTCGCGACGGCTCGCGGCCCTGTCGTCCGCGCACCCAGTCGTCAGTCGCGGTGAGCGCCGACTACCGGCGATGGTTCCTGCTCAACGCCTCACCCGACATTCGTGCCCAGATCGAGTCCTTCCCGGCCCTGCACCCGCAGGGTGTGAGGGATTCTCCGCTGCAGGCCGTGCTGCTCACCGACGCCGAGCTGGATCACACCCTCGGTCTGTTGCTGCTGCGAGAGGCCGGTGACCTCGAGGTACACGCCACCGCGGCAGTTCACGAGATCCTCAGCAGAGGCACGTCACTGCTCCAGACGCTCGGCGCCTACGCTAACGTTGAGTGGCGGCCGGTTTCTACGGGGGTAGAGGCGCCGCTGGCTGACGGTCTCTCCTACAGCGCTTTCAACGTGCCCACGAACAAGCGGGCGCGTTTCGGGACCGGGGAGGCAGAAGACGGCGTGGTGGGGTATCGAATCACCGACGGACGCACCGGCCGGGCTCTGGTGTACCTGCCGGGCGCGCAGGAGTTAACGGCGTCGGTGCTTGCTCACCTGGAGGGCTGTACGTGTCTGCTCTTCGACGGGACCTGTTGGCAGGACGATGAACTGATCCGGCTCGGCATCGCCGGTAAGACGTCGCGCGACATGGGGCACTTACCTATTAGTGGTGCCGATGGCAGCCTGGAGCATTTGGCCCCGCTCTCCATCGAGCGCAAGATCTATATCCACATCAACAATACCAACCCCATCCTGCGTGAGGACGCGCCCGAGCGGCGCATCGTCGAGGAGCATGGCTTGGAAGTGGCCGCGGATGGCCTAGAACTGGAGATTTGAAGTTGGTCGTATCCGACACTGAAAGCTTTATCGGAGACCTGCGCGCTCAGTCGCAGCGCTACCATAGCCTGCATCCGTTCCACGTGATGATGAACGAGGGAGGCCTGAGCCGCCGGCAGATACAGGGCTGGGTGGCCAACCGCTTCTACTATCAGGAGAACATCCCGCGCAAGGACGCCGCCATCCTCGCCAACTGCCCCGACCGTGGGGTACGCCGACGCTGGATCCGGCGCATCCACGACCATGATGGAACGGCGGACGGTGAGGGGGGCATCGAGGCCTGGCTGCGCCTGGGCGAGGCCGCGGGGCTGACGCGGGAGGAGATGTGGGACGAGCGGCACGTCGTGCCCGGGGTGCGGTTCGCCGTCGACGCCTACGTCAACTTCGCCCGCACTCGCCCGTGGGTCGAGGCGGTGGCCTCCTCGCTGACCGAGCTGTTTGCGCCGGATCTGATGGCGGAGCGCCTGGACGCGTTCGAGCGCTTCTACACCTGGATCGACCCCGCCGGGCTGGCCTATTTCCGCGCCCGCCTCACGCAGGCCCCGCGCGACTCGGAGCACGCTCTGGAGGTGGTGATGGAGCACTGCCGGACCCCGGATGAGCAGTCGCGGGCCGTGGCGGCGCTATCCTTCAAGAATGACGTGCTGTGGAGCATGATGGACGCTATCGACAGGGCCTATCCGAGCAGCACTGGACAGAGGGATGCTTAATTGCATCTGCTGGACCATCTTATCGGCGTCGGATTCGCCGCTCAACTTCAGATTGTATTTAGCCAGCCATTGAGCGCGCGTCACACCCGGCGAATGCGGGCGCACAACGGCACAGGAAGGTGACATGAGCATCGCAGTACTATCCACGCATCGGCCCCGTCTGGCGCGACGGGCGAGACTGGAGTGGGACGGCGTGCGGGAACGGCATGTGCTGCTGGAACCGGAGGGGGTGCTGGTCTTGAATCAAACAGGCGCAATCATCCTGGGCCTGTGCGATGGGGAGCGGACGGTCGACGAGATCGTGGAGGAGCTGCGCAAACGGTATAACCGCGTGGCCGGCGACGAGGTGCAGGATTTTCTTTCTCGACTCGTCGCCAAGCGCTTGGTGGAGCTTGGCGATGAATAGGCCGTTCGGCATGCTTGCCGAGCTCACCTACGGTTGCCCGCTCCACTGCCCGTACTGCTCCAACCCGCTCAACCTCTCGGACTACCGCGAGGAGCTTACTACGGCAGAGTGGCAACGGGTGCTGGCCGAGGCGCGGGCCCTCGGCGTCCTGCAGCTTCACCTCTCGGGCGGTGAGCCGCTCCAGCGACGCGACCTCGAAGAGATCGTGGCTAGTGCCAGAGACCTGGGTTTGTACACTAACCTCATCACGAGCTCGCTGGGCCTCTCGTCCCGGCGGGCAGAGGCGCTAAAGGCTGCCGGTCTCGACCACGTACAGATCAGCATCCAGGCCGACGAGCCGGCCCTCTCTGACCGGATAGCCGGCACTCCTTCCTATGAACGCAAGATCGAGGCGGCTCGTATGGTCAAGGAGCTGGATTGGCCGCTCACCATGAACGTGGTCGTCCACCGCCACAACATCCATAGGATCGGCCGCATCCTAGATCTGGCCGAGGAGTTGGGAGCCGATCGGATCGAGCTGGCCAACACTCAGTACTACGGCTGGGCCTGGCGCAACCGCGCAGCCCTGCTGCCTAGCAGGGCTCAGCTCGAAGAGGCCGAGGCGGTAGTACGCTCTGCGCGCCAGCGCCTTGAGGGGAAGATGGAAATCATCTACGTCATACCTGATTACTACAGCAAGTTCCCCAAACCCTGTATGGGCGGCTGGGGCCAGAAGCAGCTAACGGTGACGCCCAACGGGGGTGTCCTACCCTGCCCAGCGGCGCACACCCTAGATCTTCCCCGAGCCACCGTGCGCGAGAGCTCGCTGGAATGGATCTGGGAGGAGTCGCCCCTCTTCAACCGCTTCCGGGGAACGGAGTGGATGCCGGACCCGTGCCGGAGTTGCGATCGCCGCGAGGTCGATTTCGGCGGTTGCCGCTGCCAGGCGTTTCAGCTCACCGGCGACGCCGCCCGCACCGACCCGGTCTGCCACCTCTCACCCGACAATCAGCTTGTGGCCGAGGCGGTACGGGCTGCCAACGAAGGCGCAGAGCCGGGCGAAGAAGAGCTCATCCCCCGTGCCCGTAAGGAGAACAGCAGCTACTACTCACCGACCGGCGGCTTAGAGTCTGAAAGGAGTGTGCCATGACCGTGATATCGCTTCTCATCCTCGGTCTCGTTCTTAGCCTGGATAACGCCCGGTTGGCGATTGCGCTCGGGGCTTTCAAGCTCAGCTGGCGCCGTGCACTCCGGATCGCGGTGGTCTTCGGGTTGTGGGATGGCTTCTCGCCCCTGGTGGGTCTGCTGATCGGACGCTACTTCGGGGAGGAGATCGGTGAGTGGGCGGACTTGCTGGGGCCGATAGTGCTGCTCGTGTTCGGCCTGTACCTCGTCGTTCGGAGCCTGCAGACCGAAGCACCGGAGGATCTGGATGAGCGTTGGGTGCTCTTGGGTATTCCTCTATCTCTAAGCCTGGACAATCTACTCGCGGGCACCGGCCTGGGGATGCTCGGCTTTCCCCCCGTGTTCACGGCAGCGGTCTTCGGCGCTATGACGGCCCTGACGACGTTGGCTGGCCTGCAACTCGGAGGATTCGTCGCTCGTTTCATACCCATCCGTCCCGATCTACTCAGTGGCGCGGGACTCTCGATCATGGCGGTCGTGCTGGTACTGGGATACTAACTCTCTGCTGAGGCGCCGGTGAAGCCGGTCTAGGAGCCTACCTCCACGAGCAGGGCGGTTAACCTTACCCGCCCTGCTCGTACACCTTCTTCTGGGCAAACTCCTCTTCTCTACTTCTCAAAGGCGCCGACGACGAAGCCTCACCGCGCCGACGTCCACGGTCCGTCTCCGGCATCTTCAACCCTGGACCATTCGAACCACGACGAGGGCGCCGAGTACCGCCAGGGCCAACCAGAGGACGACGATGACGGCGGCGGCCGTCCTGCTTACGGGTCTCTCGCCCCTCTCCACCATCTCCCGTGCCTTCTGCCGGCTCTCGGAGAGTACCTCCTCGGGGATCATCCGCACCGCGAGAGCCACGCCCAGGGGGACCAGGATGAGGTCGTCCAGGTAGCCGAGGACCGGTATGGGGTCCGGGATCAGGTCTATAGGGCTGAAGGCGTAGCCGACCACCAGCGCAGCGAACAGCTTGGCGTAAAGGGGCACCCGCGGATCCTTGTAGGCTAGGTACAGAGCATGAGTTTCGGACTTCAGCTGCCCGGCCCACTGCTTCCACTCCCTCAGGTTCATCTCTACCACGACCTCTCCGACGATCCACGACAATACCCGTCCCCGCCAACAGACGGGGCACTCACGACGAACCGGCCGAGCCGTGGTCGGCGGCCTCATAGACAGAGGCCGCGAACGCCTGCAGGTCCTCCCGGCACGCCGCGAGCTCCCGCTCAACTTCCCCAAAGAGCGGCGCACCGAAGCGGTCGCGGGCCCGGATCTTGCCCACCCATGCTTCCAGCTTGGCAAGGTCCTCCTCGTTCTCCTCTAGCTCGGCGAAGGTGAGATTACCGGCACCACGCTCCTTGTCCAACTCGGTGTGGAAATCGCGGCAACGTCCCAAGACCTCTGCGTACTCGGCGTCGCGCGCCTCGTCGAAGACCTTCTCCAGCTCCCCCCGATCACCCACCAAAGCACCTCGAAAAAGGCGTGCCGTGCCCCCAACCTCCTGAATCTCCCGTGTCACGCCACGCATCGTCCGCTCCCCACCGGGATCTTCCGGCAGAGCCGCCACCCCGTTCTGCAGGTAGACTGCCCCGGCAGCCTTGAGCTTTCTCCAAACGCTCGCCCGGTATCGGCTAGGCTCCGAAGGCAGCTTATATACCAGCACGAACCACTCCCGCTCGCCTTCTCTTTCATCATTTGTCACGTTATGAGTATAACAGTGGTTATATTTTGAAACGCAAGGCAAGATACCCGGCGAGGGCGCGAGCCAGGCCTCCGCGAGCTCCGGGTCTAGATATCCTAGTAGGTAGGGCTCGCGTAATCCCGGTCGCCGATAACCGGGCCTGGGTCATCACGGAGCATGACCGCTCCAGCACCTTGGGTTCTTCAGGAAGGCTTTCGTCGGTCGACTCGAAAGATCGGCATCAGGTATAACTTTATAGTCGCAATTACTCAGTTGTTCAGTAAGACAGGAGTCAGCTTGACCAAGACTTGGTTTATCACCGGCGCATCAAAGGGCTTCGGACGGGAGTGGGCGGAAGCTGCCCTGGAACGAGGAGACAAGGTCTCTGCGACGGCTCGCAAGCTCGAGACATTAGACGCGCTCGTTGACGCGTACGGCGACGCTGTACTGCCGATTCAGCTCGACGTCACCGACCGCGACGCCGACTTCGACGCTGTGAAGAGAGCCGCCGACCACTTCGGCAAACTCGACATCGTCATTAACAACGCCGGCTACGGCCACTTCGGCATGATCGAGGAGCTGACGGAATACGAAGCACGATCGCAGATGGAGACGAACCTTTTCGGCGCGTTGTGGGTCACGCAAGCGGCGCTGCCGATCATGCGCGAGCAGGGCTCGGGGCACATCATCCAGGTGTCGAGCATCGGCGGCATAAGCGCGTTCCCTACGGTCGGCGCCTACCATGCGACGAAGTGGGCTCTCGAGGGTTTCTCGCAGTCACTGGCGCAGGAGGTCGCGGGCTTCGGTATCAACGTGACGCTGATCGAGCCTGGCGGGTACTCAACGGACTGGTCCGGCCCATCGGCGACACACAGCGATGAGAACTCGGCCTATGCCGCCGTCCGCGAAGCGGCCAAGAATCGCCCGTCCGCCTCAGACCCGGGCGACCCGACGGCGACCCGCGGTGCGATCCTCAAGGTGGTCGACGCCGACGAGCCGCCGCTGCGGATCTTCTTCGGCAAGATGCCGCTCGAAATCGCGACCAACGACTACGAGTCGCGCCTGGCGACGTGGAACGAGTGGCAGCCCGTTGCGGTCGAGGCCCACGGAGCATAGCAAGCAGCGTCGAATCGGCGTAGCGATAGTGCAGCTGCTACCGTTGCCCGGAGCCCGTCGGCGAGTGCCCCTGCTGCGACCGGGAGGTCTACTAAATGACACGGCACCCGTCGTGGCCTACGCGCTCTTCGCCGCGAGGCCGGCCGCGGCTACCGAGCCGTCGGCACCGCTGATGCAGAGACGCAACCGACCCTTTTATAGGTCTGAACCGTTTTGTGAAACCCGAGATCCCGCTGCGAAAGCAGCGCCTGGACATACCGGTTAAATCGCAGCCGTTGTGGACAGCGTACGCTCGAACATCGAGGCTGGTTGTTAGTTTCCCGAAAAAGGTAGCAGGGTCCGCCTCGTTCGTCTTGGATTCGGGGGAACGCATTTCTTTTGCTTACCGGAGTCGGAACCCTGTGCAGTAGGAGGGTCTTTCTTAGATTCAGTAGGATTGCTCACTCGCGTTTCGCCCTGTTGGGGACCGGTGCCGCTCAGGAGAATCGCGACCCCAGCGAGAAGAACAAACAAGACCGCCAGGCCAGACCTCCTCAACCAACCTACGCAACCTCGGCCTAGCGCGGCATGACGGTGACGAGAACGAGGTCGAGCAGGATCTGGAGCAGGATGGGTTCAGTCCTGAGGTGAGCACTGAGAGCGAGCAGTCTGTGGCGGTCTCGTCGTAGGTCCTCTGGGATCATCGAGTAAGCACTGTTCTCTCTGTGAGTAGGCAGAGTGGCCAGCAGAGGCTCTAGGTAGCCGACGCTAACTGAGGAGGGCTGGGGTATCGTAACCTAGGCCTCTCTTGTTACCCTGGTTAAGGAGGAAGATGGCGATGCAAAGGCCCCGGGGCGATGAAGCCCTACAAGGGCTAGATGCCTACGAGCAGATGCTGAACGCCTTTGCCGAACAAGCAAAGGCTTATTAGAGGATGTGAGGCCCGCTCAGCTAACTACCTCTATCCAGTAGGTTACTGTTAATAGGTCTTCTTGGAAGCTGCCAATAGTGGAAGGACAGGGCGGCATCACACCGCCGCCCTGTCCTGTAGAGAGGTTGAGTGTAGGGTTAAGAGGTGCGCTGCCGCGCAACGACGAGAGCTACGCCTAGAATAGCGAGGCCTCCCGCAAGACCTGCTGCCAGTATGCCGCCGAGCTGTAGAGGAGATACTACCCCTCCTGTAGCAGGCAGAGGAGGACAGCTAAGCTCAGGATCAAACGCAGTTTGGGGATCCGTACCAAACAACACCTTGCCATCGGGCTTGAAGTAGATGTGCAGCATGTAGTGGGGATCCTCCACCCCCGGATGCCCCGGCTGAATCTGGATGCTCTGCCCGAACAACTCCATCGTTCCCTGCCCTACGTCCGCGGCCTCCCACTCCAGCCCGATCACCTTGTTGTTCTGATCAAGCAAGAGCACAGACGGTTGCGCAGGGTCCATCGTTCCGTTCGGGAACTGGGCCATGAGGTACTGCTGGTTTAAGGCGTGGGTTCCCATAGCCCCAGCCCCCATAGGGTTCGTAACGCAAGGACCTTCGGGCATGTACCCTGCGGCCTTTATCTGTTCTGGAGTAAGCCCTTCATACTGCTGGCGCAGTTGAGCGACCTGCTGGGGCGGGTCTACCGGCTGAGCAGTGCTACTACTCTGCGCCACTGCCGTACCAGGCAGTAGTGCCAATACAGCGGCTACAGCAAGAACTAAAACGATGCGCTTCATGCGCCACCTCCGTACTCTTTTACAGCCTCCATTAGGCCGCATGTAGCGGTAAGGTAGCTTGGAGAAAGAGAGTAAGGCTATAGGATATTTGTACTATAGAAGAACCTCATCCAGGAGGATTAGAGTATCGCTAGATCATTTAGACGGAGCTGGAGATATTATCTCCCTCCTAAGAGCCCAGCCCGGTTGTTCTTTCTCTCCATTATTCGCTAGATTGCCGCTAACATTCTCTGAAACCCGGAAAGCTTAAGGGCGCAAAAAGGGCCGGGGCATAGTAGCGGCCCCAGCCCTTAAAAGAGGTTTATCAGGAGCCAGTAGTCAGGGCGCTGACCGCATCGTTAATGTTCTCGGCAACCTCAACAGGGTCTTCAACCTCTGTGATAAGCCTCTCGCAGCTTTCGTGGGTCAGCCAGATCACGAGCGTTTTATCTCGGCGCCCAAACATAGCGTAGAACTGAACCCCCGGCACCTTGACGCCTTGGATTCGACATCCTCTCCATACTTCCCAATCAACATTCGGATCTGCTTCTGCGCGCACCACATGTTCAAGGGGGATCTTCATGGAGCTAAGCAACATGAGTTTTCTGTCCCTTGTCTTTACGTTGAGCAGTAGGTGATCCCCCTGAACCTCGACGTAGGACGAGACTTTGGCCAACCTGCCGTTGGCTTCGCGAAGCTTCGCTCGTGCAACCCTTAACGCCTCTTCGGTTTCCACCACTTCCTCGCGGAGCTCAGGCAGCGCCGCCTCCAGATCCTCCCTGTCCATCTCCTTTATGCTCTGGACTGTCTGCGCTAGTGCCATAGAGTCGCCTCCTCTATCCTTGCAGGCTTGGCAAAGCCTGCCTATTGCTTTGTAATATTTTGACCATGACCCTAAATAACAAATTTGTCAAGGGTAGGGTGAAAGAATGCTCCGTTACCTCTGTTTACCGATCGCCGCTAAGAGTAGTCTTCTCGGAGAATCAGGACTCATGTGTAGAGCCGGGGTTTAGATGCCCCGGCCCTTTTTATTCTCGCGATCTACTGTCTAACTGCTTGGCGTCGTGGTGTTTATACCTTTAACCGCCTTGCAGCGCCCCTTTAGCGTACTGACTGGCTCCTCCAAACTCTAGCCACACACAAGGGGCTCGTCTCCCTCTATCCAGGCGTCGTGTTCTGGCGGGATTACCGCAGCGTCGTTGGGACCAAGCTCCCGCTCCGTGCCATCGTCCATGACGACCTTCATACGTCCAGAGACTACGTATCCTACGTGAGCTGCCTGGCAGCTGTCAGTCTGTGCGATCGGCTTGACGTGCTCTGACCACTTTCACCCCGGCTCAAAGATGCCTCGTCCGACGGTGACCTCGCCGCCGAGGCTCACCACGTCCATCTTCCCCTTGTCGACGAACTCCCGAGTTTCGTCCGGGGTATCAAGGTTCTTGTCCTGAATACTCGCTGGCGCTTCCATGTCGCTACTACCTCCTTATACTTCCGCTTCACCCGGCGGGTTGACTACACTTTGATTAATACCCGTAAATAACGAAAGTGTCAATAGGGGCAAGCCGTTGCCTCTACCGCCTTTGCGCTGCTAAGCCGAGTAGCGCTTCTCCATAAATATCTCGTCAACTTCGGCCGGGACGAGGCAAAAGGATACTTCGTCGTCAGAGCGCCCCGTATAGGAGAATTTCAAGAGCCTATCCGCTTGCCGTTCGACCTCCGCGTCAAATCGATATAGCAAACCTCGCCACAAACCCCGCGGCCCCCAGTAGTAGACCAACCCGGGAGGGCGGGCCGTGTCGGTGCGCCCGGGTTCGGCGGGGTGCGGACATAATTCTTCCGACACGCATGGACAAACGAGGTTCGGAAAGGGGCGAGCGGACGTGGAGCGGGGCGCGTTCGTTAGGGAGAGGCAGCAGTACGGCCCAGGAGACAAGTACTCCATCTTCCTAGACGGCTACTTCTTAGGGACCTCCTTGTCGAGCACTTCCGGCTCCCCAAGGAGCGCTATACACCGAAGTGGGCCGTGTGCGTAACCGTGGAGCGGTTGGATGTATGAAGGTCACCTCGTCCTCCCGTTGCGAGAGCACGTGGGTCGCTGACTAGAGCGAAGCCCGGCACCTCCAGTTTATGAGCGGCCTGCGCGACGCCAACCGAGCGGGGTGGCGCCGTGGGCGCGACGGAATACCCTCACGAAGTAGCCCGAGTCTCCGTAGCCGACCCTCCTGCCGACCTCCTCCACGGGTAGATCCGTTCCGACCAGGAGGCGACGCGACTCGGCCATACGCCGCTCCGTGATCCACTCCAGGACGGTCCTCCCGGTCTTGCGTCCGACGACGGTGGTGAGGTGTCCGGCCGAGAGGCCCACCGCCCTGGCCACGTCCTTGAGTGAGATCGGCTCGCCATAACGCTCCTCGATAAAGCCGAAGACCTCCGCGAGCAGGGGCTCGTCCTTGAGTCTGAGGTCCCCCACGACGTCCGCCGCCAGGCGCGACACCTCCACGAGTAGGAGCGTCAGGTGCGCCAGCGCCGCCTCCCGATAGCCGTCGCGCCTCCGGCTCAACTCCAGGGCCAATGTAGAGAAGCGTTCGGACCACAAGTCTTGCTCCTCGGGTGGCACCTTCAGGCGCTGAGCGCCCCCGGCCGCGCCCTCCACGAAGGGGAAGAGCAGCGGGTGGGCGCGCCAGGAGAGGAATACGCCCGGCGCCTGGAGACCGAGGGCCTCGGGCGGGAAGGAGACGGCCCAGCCCTCCGCCTCCCGGAAGCCGCTCGCACCTTCCCCGCCCCCTATCACCTCGCCCGGGGCGACGACGTACGCGTCCCCGGCCTGCACTGACCAAGCCCGCTCCCCCAGCCGCAGTGATCCGCCGCCCCTCTCGAAGTACATGAGCGCGAGGAAATCGTGGGTGTGCGCATGCCCCACGAGAGACCCGCCCCGGGTACGCTCCCGGTAGGGGAACCTCATGACGCTCACGGGCGGTACCCCCGCCACAACCTCGTAGATGCGCACCGGTAGCCCGCCGCCCCGGCTGCCAGAAACCCTCGTCGCGCTCAAAACCTGGTCCTCGCTTTCGTGGGTAGCCTTGGCGGCCGACGCCGACGGCCGTTCGCCCACGATACTACCGAAGATCGTTCCACAAAACCCGAATATCCACACTTTACGACCACGAATGCGTCTTCGATACTAATTATGAGTCGAAAGATCGTCCCAAAGGCGCGAGAGAGAGGGCGGGCATGAGCATAACGGAAGGGCAAGATATCGCAACGTACGACGTCGTGGTGATCGGTGGTGGTGCCGCCGGTCTGAGCGGGGCGCTGACGCTGGGGCGGGCTCGGCGCTCTGTGCTGGTCGTCGACGCGGGCGAGCCGCGCAACTCGCCCGCGTCCGGGGTCCACGGGTTCCTTACCCGGGACGGCACGGACCCGGCCGCGCTGCTTCGGGCCGGCCGGGCGGAGGTCCGCCGCTACGGCGGGGATTTGCTCGACGGGCGCGTCGACTCGGCCTTCCCCGTCGACGGGGGAGGCTTCGCCGTGGGGTTGCAGGACGGACGCCGGGTTGACGCCAGGCGGCTGCTGGTCACCACGGGGCTCGTCGACGAGCTACCGGACGTTCCGGAGGTCAGGGAGCGTTGGGGGCGCGACGTGCTGCATTGCCCGTATTGCCACGGGTGGGAGGTCCGCGACTGGCCGATTGGCATCCTCGCCTCGGGCCCGAGGGCCGCGCACCAGGCGCTGCTGTTCCGGCAGTGGAGCGCCGACGTCACCTTGTTCCTGCATACCGCGCCCCAGCCTACCGACGAGGAAGAGGAGGGGCTCGCCGCGCGCGGGATCGCGGTCGTGGAGGGGGAGGTCGCCTCCCTCGAGGTCGTCGGGGACAAAATCGCGGGCGTTCGCATGGGCGACGGTGAGGTCGTCGCGCGCCGGGCCGTCGCCGTCATGCCGCGCTTCGTCGCCCGTGCCGAGATGCTCGCCGGCCTCGGCCTCGATACGATCTTGCATCCCCTCGGCGTGGGCGAGCACGTCGAAGCCGACGTGACCGGCCTCACCGCCGTGCCCGGAGTCTGGGTGGCTGGGAACGTAGCCGATCTCATGGCGCAGGTCATCGGCGCCGCCGAAGCGGGGGTGAGGGCCGGGGCGGCTATCAACGCTGACCTCGTCGCCGAGGACACCGACCGCGCGGTGACTGCCTACCGCGCCCGGCGCGAGGCCCGAACCGTTGGTCGGCGCTAGCCCCTCGGCTAGCCGGGAAACGAGGCGCGCGAGCGGGTGCCCGGCGAATGCCGTCACGGTTCGCGGGCGCGCAGCCGTAGTGCGGCGCTCGTCCACCCTCGACACGAAACAGCAAATAAGCAGAGCAACGTAGAGGAGACGCAACGTTGAGCGACGAACTTCACGCAGAGCATCGAGAAGGCCGCGGCCACGTGGAGGCCGAGCGGTTCTGGGAGGACCATTACCGACGGCGCGAACGCGTGTGGAGCGGGAGGGCGAACCCGGTCTTGGTCGACGTCGTCGGAAGCCTACAACGTCCGGGCACCGCGCTGGACCTCGGCTGCGGCGAAGGGGGTGACACGATCTGGCTTGCCCGGCAGGGCTGGCGCGTGACCGCCGTCGACGTATCCGCCACGGCCCTTGATCGGGCTGCGGCGGACGCGGCCACGGCCGGTGTCGCCGACCGCATCGACTTCCGGCAACACGATCTCGCCGCCACCTTCCCGATTGGCGCCTTCGACCTGGTCTCTGCCCAGTACCTGCACTCGCCGATAGAGTTTCCCCGCGTCCACGTCCTGCAAGAGGCGGCGAGCGCCGTGACGCCCGGCGGCCTCCTGCTGATCGTCGACCACGCCTCGGTCAGCCCGGGGTCGTGGGCTGACCCCGAGGAGACGCTGGCCCCGCTCGACCTGAGCCCCGACGAATGGCACACCGAAAGGCTCGAAGCCCGCGAGCGCGAGGCTCCCGGTCCGAACGGGCAGAGGGCCACCGTCACCGACAACGTCATAGCTGTTAGACGCCTCGCGCGGTGACCAGCCCGCCTGCTCGCCGAAAACCGCTTCTCCTACGAAACATATTGAGGCGGCAAATCTCTGTCCGTTGGCCGACCAGGCGTTCGTAGGAGCCAAGCGCGAGCAGGCTATCCCTTATATCTTGGAGAGCGGTAGTACAGGGTGCCGTTCGGCCCCGGAAGATTGGCAACACGTTGCCAATAGTGTGCGCTCGTCCCGTGACTTCGCTGAGCGCCGAACTGTTCCGACGGTTCACCCGCTCTGTCTTCAGGGCGCATATTACCTCTGTAGCCGAAATCCTCTCTCGGTGAGCTCACTTTCAAAATCCCTAGTTGAGTCTGTGGAAGAGATTGCTCCTTATCATCGCTCCTCTCCACCTTCCCCCTTGCTCTTACGACATAGATGTGGCTGTTCCATAGTCTTTTCCTTTGCGCTTTGGTTTCGCGTCTAGAAGCGCGAGCGCCGCGCGGAGGAACATCCTGACACCGTTTTCTGCATGGAGGGCTCGTCTATATCGAGGCGCGGGTGATGGTGGGGGTGAGTAGTGATTCCCTCTTCCTCGTTGCGCGCTGACGAAGAAGTACGCGCCCGGCGCGACCTTCTGGCGGGTTGAGAAGTCTCCCCGGAGTCTTCGGCCGCATCTTCTCAACGGCCTCGTCCCCAAGTTTCCCCCTTACTGACTCCTCGATGACCGCCGCGAGGTTCTCGTCGTTGACCGCAGGCCGGTAGACCCCACGGTACGACCACGAGTAGGCAGCCCCGTGGCCTCGGTGGCTCCTCGCCCGATCCCTGCTCCGTCGTCTTCTCGGTACGGTCCCGAGGCGAACGAAGAACATGAGGCTCAAGAAGCTGTAGACAGTGGCCGGAAGGTAGTAGCGGGCGGGATCGTTGCCACTCTTCTGTAACCGTTACCTACGTTGAGGCGACCCTACCTGCGTTAGCGAGATTGGCCGTCTGGTTCCACGTTTGTATGCTGGCGCTTGACTTACTAATATAATTAGTTTTAAACTACGATAAATAACGTTATCCGCCGACCCTGTTTCGGAGTTCTCTAGCATAGGAGGTAGGAAGATGAGGGCCATCGCTTACGGGGAGAATTTGATCCAGTTGACGCGTTATCCAAGGTTGTTCCCCGTCAACTGCTATCTGGTGAGAGAGGAGGATGGGTTCACTCTGGTCGATGCCGGGATTGCAGGGAGCGAGGAGGATATTCTGGAGGCTGCGAGGGAGCATGGAGGAGATATTCGGCGCATCGCGTTGACGCATGCTCACGGCGACCATGTAGGCTCTCTCGACGCTTTAAGTAGAAGCCTGCCCGATGCGGAGGTGCTGGTTTCGGCGCGGGAAACCCGCTTCCTGAGCGGAGATATGAGCCTCGACCCGGAGGAGCCTCAGGTCAAGCTGCGCGGCGGGTGGAGGGTGTGCGAGACTCGGCCAACTCGCCTGCTTACGCCAGATGAGAAAGTAGGGTCCATAACGTGTATCGCCTCGCCGGGCCACACTCCCGGCCATCTAGCCTTCTTCGACGCTAGGGACGGGACTCTAATCGCTGGCGACGCCTTCCAGACGCGCGCGGGCGTTGCTGTAGCCGGCACCTTGAGAGTGCTGTTCCCCTTTCCGGCTTTGGCGACCTGGCACGAGCCTACAGCGCTCGAGAGTGCCCGGACTTTGAGGGCGCTCGATCCTTCCCGGCTGGCGGTCGGGCACGGCGAGGTTCTCGAAAACCCTTTGAGGGCGATGGACCAGGCGATCGCAGTTTCCGAGCGCCGCGTCGCAGGGCCTGAGGGGAAACTGTCCGGCGCGGGGGGGCGTCGTGTCTCCTAGGGCGGGGCTGGACCGGAAGGCGGTGGTCGAGGCCGCCGCCGCCCTGGCCGACGAGGAGGGCCTGGAGAGTCTTACCCTCGCTCGTGTAGCCGAACGTCTGGGTATCCGTGCCCCCTCGCTCTACAACCACGTCGCTGGGCTTGAAGGTCTCAGGGGCGAGATGGCCGTCTTCGGCGTGCGCGAGTTGGGACGCAGGATAGGTCGAGCAGCGATAGCCAAGAGCAAGGACGAGGCGATCGAGGCGATCGCCGCCGCTTATCGCGCTTTCGTCAAGGAGCGTCCGGGCCTCTACGCGGCCACCCTCCGGGCTTCGGGGGCCTCGGATCAGCCGAACCCGGGGCTTCGATCCGCCGAAGAGGAGGTGGTCGGGGTCGTGTTGGCCGTCGTCGCTTCATACGGACTTCAAGATGAAGAAGCGCTGCACGCGGCAAGAGGATTGCGGAGCCTCGTGCACGGCTTCGCCACGCTGGAGGTGGCGGGGGGATTCGGCCTGGAACTAGACGTTGACGAGAGCTTTCGCCGCCTGGTGCTGGCCTTTTTGGACGGCGGTCTGCGGCGGTGAGAAGGCGGCGCGTAGAAGGCTCCTTAGTGAGATAACGTGATCTTCGATGAAAGGACGCACGGACGTGTTGGAGTTGGTTAAAGGTACGAACCTCACCCTGCGCTTCCTTCTGGAACTGTGTGCCGTGGGTGCTCTGGGTTATTGGGGATTCGAGAGCGGAGGAGGTTGGGCCGCGAAGATTGCCTTGGGCCTCGGCGCTCCACTGCTGGCCGCGGTGGTCTGGGGCACGCTCGTGTCACCGAAGGCGCCGGTACAGGTATCCGTGCTGCCGCGCCTTCTCCTGGAGCTGGCCGTCTTCGAGGCTGCCGCCGCGGCGCTGTACGCCTCAGGCCACCCCGGGATAGCCTGGATGCTGATATTCGTCTACGCTATCAATCGTGCCCTGATCCATGTACTCGACCGGTAGATGACGTTCATGCCAAGGTCCGTATAACTACTCATTCTCTCTGGCAAAGCGCTCGAAAGAGTACGATTATAAGTGCGTTCATGAAGTCTCCTGGCCTAGTCAAGCATAGATCTCTCGCCGCCGGAAGGCCAGCACAGCTACCAGTACGAGGATAACGGCAGCAGCTACGATGCCGCCGAAACTGGCCCGGTCGATGCCGTCCTCGATAGCCGACCTGTAGTAATAGAAGAGCGAGGCAGGTCTGAAACCTTCCAAGTCCTCGGAGACCCTGCCAAGGGCATCGAGGAGGTACATGGCGAACATAACGATCGCGGGTACGGTGATCGCGAGCGACCTCCTGTGAAAGAGGCAGGAGCATAGCAGCGCCAGGGCGCCGAAGAAGACGCACGTCGGCCAGAGGTTCAGGACCGCCGCGGCGCTCGCTTCGAGCGAGAGGTCTACGTCCACCAGGATCGCGGTACCCCACATGATTACGCCCATAAGCGTGATGACGGCCAGAAGGGAGAGGGCAGTCGCTATGAAGTTGCCTATCACCAGCTGCCAGCGCGGGATCGGGTTCCCGAGCAAGATGTCTATAGCGCCGCGCTCCTCGGCTCCCGCTATCGCGCCTGCGCAGGCCAGGATCGGGAAGAACGCCAGAGCCAGGGGCGCGAGGTTGAAGACCTGCCCGGCGAGGTAGCCTTCGATAGTCCCCATGTCCGAGATACCGAACGCCTCCAGCATGCCCTCCGGGTAGGCCTGCATTATCTGCTCCATCTGCTGCGGATCTCCGAACGAGAGGAAGGAGGCGACAAGCGCCGCGGCGTAGAGCCCGAGAGAGACTCCCCAGATCAGGGCTCCCCTAGCCTGCCACCGCAGCACGTGCAGGATAAGCGCGACGAGCGTACCACCTGAGGAGTAGTCCTTCACCCGCGCCTCGGTCTTCGGGTTCATCATGCTCCTCCATTCTCGTGCTGATAGTAGGTCAGGAAGATCTCCTCAAGGCTCGGGCGTTCGTACTCCATGTGTACGAGCCTGTGCTTGGCGGCGAGCTTGACCATCGCGTCCGGCTCCGAATGCAGCGTAAAAGAGAGCGACGCGCCGTCGACTCTCAGATTCTCGACGCCCTGCAGCGCCGCGAAGGGCTCTCCGTTCACGGGCTCATCGAAGATGAGCCGGACGTGACGGAACGCTTTGTCGGTCAGCCCGGTGGTGGTCTCTACCGTTACCAGCCTGCCGTCCCGGATGATGCCGACTCGGTCGCACACCCGCTCGACCTCGGAGAGCACGTGAGAGGAGAAGAACACGGTTCGGCCCTCGGCTTTGACCTCGTCGACGAGCCTCAAGAACTCCTCCTGCACTAGCGGGTCCAGACCTCCGGTTGGCTCGTCCAGGATCAGCAAGGGCGGCTTGTGGAACATAGCCTGCACGAGCCCGATCTTCTGCTTGTTCCCCCTTGAGAGCCGGCGCATCGGACGATGTAGATCCGCCCCGAGCCTCTCGGAGAGCTCGCGGGCGTAGGAGAGGTCCTTTATGCCTCTTAGCCGCGAGAAGAACCTCAGAAGCTCCTCGCCGGTCATCCTATCCTCCAGCGCGAACTCACCCGGCAGGTTACCCACCCGTGCCCGAATCTTCACGCTCTCCTCGCGTATGTCGAGCCCGAAGATCCTGGCGCCGCCGCTCGTCGGCCGCAGGAACCCGAGGAGCGTGCGGATGGTCGTCGTCTTACCCGCCCCGTTCGGCCCCAGAAAGCCGAAGACCTCGCCCTCCCGGACCTGCAGGTCTACATCTTCTATGCCACGGTCCCTGCGACCGTATCTCTTTGTCAGATGCTCGGTGCGTATAATCTCGCCCTCGCTCATGCCCGCCCTCCCTTGTTACTCCTGTCGCGCTCTAAACAGACTCTGCCATAAGTAAAGGCTTCCGCGCATCGCCCAAACGGAGGATCTTCGCCGCTGCCCTTTCTGCGTCACCGAGAACGCGCACCGAAGCGGACAACCTTACACGGGTGCTCTCGATCTCTTCCTAACCGTGCCAGAGCGTGCTGAGCTAGGTCCGAGCCTTGCAAATCTGGTTTCCGGGCTCTCGTTTGATAGAATCTGATCGCCGCGCTAAGCGGGGAGCTGGCGTTACCCTGTAGCCTGCAACACGCCCAGCAGGGCCTAGATCCCCGCCCGAGGCGGCTCGTGTTCGGTGGAAACCGGTGCGGCCGATGTTGAAGGCTTGGTCCCGGGCAATGGGGCCCCGTGAACTGTGTCAGGACCGAGAGGTAGCAGCACTAAGCGGGTAACCCCATGTGCTATCGGGGTGGCCGGGCCAGAGTCGGCAGCCGGGAGTTCGCCGGGTTCGAGTCCGTCGAGGGCGGGGTGCGCGGCATTTTCTCGTTTTAGTTCTCCGAGCCTCCGCTATACTAGCGGTGTGAGAGATCGCCGGACCACGAGCTTCTAGATGCGCCACGTCTCGCTCTACCGAAAGTGGCGTCCCCGCACCTTCGACGCCATCGCCGGCCAGGAGCCGGTGGTACGCACCCTTCGCCGCGCGATAGAGACGGGGCGCGTCGCCCACGCATACCTCTTCTCGGGGCCCAGGGGTACGGGGAAGACGAGCACGGCCAAGGTGCTGGCGATGGGGCTGAACTGCGAGAAGGGGCCGACGCCTGAGCCGGATGGAACCTGCGAGAGCTGCCGCGCCATAGTGAACAACTCCTCGATGGACGTGCTCGAGATGGACGCGGCCTCTAATCGTGGTATAGACGAGATCCGTGACCTCAGAGACAGGGTGAACCTGGCGCCCGTGGGGGGCCGGATGAAGGTCTATATCATCGACGAGGTCCACATGCTCACCACCGAGGCGTTCAACGCTCTTCTGAAGATGCTCGAAGAGCCACCCGAGCATGTCGTCTTCGTACTCGCAACCACCGAGAAGCATAAGGTGTTGCCCACGATCATCAGCCGCTGCCAGAGCTTCGATTTCCGCAGGCCGGGCGTGGCGCTCCTCTCGGAGAAGCTGCGCGAGATCGCCGACGCCGAGGGTATGGAGACCGAGGCCGCCGCGCTCACCTTGGTCTCGCGCGAGGCTCGCGGCTCTTTCCGGGACGCCGAAGGTCTCCTAGATCAGCTTAATTCATTCGCCGACGGCCCCGTGACCGCCTCTAAGGTCCGGGAACTCCTGGGCGGGACCGGGCCTGAGGTACTGTTGGAGACGACGGACGCCCTCTACGAGCGCCGTGCGGCGGACGCTTTGCGCGTCGTGGATCAGCTTCAGAACGAAGGACGGGACCTCTCTCGCTTTACCGGCGAGCTAATCGCCCACCTCCGGCGGCTCATGCTCCTGCCGCACGCCCCGGAGGTCGCGCTCGCCGAGGTCGGGCAAGAGGAGAGGGCGGGCCTTGAGGAGCAGGCGTCACGCATCCCGACCGCTGAGGTGGTGCGCATCATCGAGGCTCTAGGAGACGCCGTCTCACGCGCCAAACGCGGCGGCGACGGGAAGCTGGAGTTGGAGCTGACTTTCCTCAAGCTCGCCCGCGACTACGAAGAACCGCAGGTAGACGCCCTCGTCCGTCGCCTCGAGACTCTTGAAAAAATTGTCGAGAACGGGTCTGTAGCAATGCCTCCGACGGACGCGAGACCCTCCGGCCAGGTGGTAGGGGCCACACCGATGATCCCCACGGCAGCGGAGGGTGAGGGACCGGCTGAAGAGGATGAGGAAGACGATGAGACTGAGAAGGTGACACCCGCTGGTTTCGGAGGTGAGAGCGGACAGGACGGTGCAGCAGGGATTGAGGTTATAGGGGCGCAGTGGGGGCAGGTCATGCAGGACTTGAAGGACCGAAAGCAGGCCCTAACCGCGACCGTCTTCGCGGAGGGGCAGCCGGCGAGCCTGGAGGATGGGCTCCTGGTGATAACGTTCCCCGAGGAGTCGGACTTCTACACAAAGGAGGCGGGGAAGCCCCGGCACAGCGAGGCTCTGGGGAACGTGCTAGAAGGCCGGTTCGGGGCGCGACCGCGCCTCGAGTTCCGTGTTGCCGGGAACACCGTCGCTGCTTCCGGTGCCCCTGCTTCCGGCGTTCCCGCTCCGGATGAGCCAGAGACGCCTAGGCACCGGGAGAGGGGAGAGGCAGCATCTCCAGCTGCTTCTTATGCCGCGCCTCCTCCAGAGCCCGAGGTGGAGGCGCGGGGGCGAGAGATGGCCGGTGCAAGGGACTCGGAGGTCGATGACGTAATCCGTGACTCGAGAGAGGTTTTCGTAATGGCGCGCGAACTATTCGACCTTGGTGACTAAAATGCAGAGAGTCGAGAGCTCTCGCCGATAGAAGAGCATCGCTACGCCTGCTTGCTCTCATAAGCTCTCCGCCTGAGAAAGCTTCGCTCCACTCTTATTCTCCTGTACTCCCTGATCTTGAGCAGATCGGTACCCTTCGCTGGATCTGCTATACCCGCCGAGGCCGTAGCGCCCGATCTTGGCGCAGTACTGGTATCTAATAGTACGCATCTCTAGCGAGGCTTGACGAGGCGATCTTAGAGTTTCGATACCGCTCTAGACTTGTCGTAGAGGGTAAGTTACTCACTTGGCCTGTCGGGCGTCACGGTGAGTTGCTCATCCTACAGGACGAAGGCGAATCATGGATACGCCGGCTCCGTGTCGAGGCACTGCCCGGCAGGAGCTGTTGCAACTGACCGTAGCTCTTGTCACATGAGGTTGAGACCGGCGCCAAGAGCCGGTCTCCAGCACGAGCTTAAATCAGCCCTACCAGGCGCAGCAACACCAGGACCAGCGCGACTACGACCAGAGCTCCGAGCGCCATCTCTACGGTACCCCTGGAGCTGCTGCGACGCATACCTCCGCGGGAGGTTCCACTATGTACAGTTCTGCTACGCCCAGAAGAAGACCGCCTCCGCGTGAAGAAGTTTCGCATGACTCTCCTCTCCATTACACCCTTTCCCAGGAGGATTGTAGCGCATTGGTGAAAGAATCGAAGCTCTAACCACGATCCCGACTCTACAGCTCTACTTCGAAGGTTCCTTGCGCGATGCTTTATATGTTGAGTTAGCATAGTAACCAGCCTGGGGAGCCACGATTTCTCAAGCTGTTTCAAGGTGATAGCTCTCCCTGGAACCGCCTTTGGTCTCGCTTCGGACGAGTCGGAGCCGTTGCCGGCAGAAGTGCCGTTTGCCCGGGAGGAGCTCTCCGGCATCCGCGAGTTGGATGCCCTTGGGGCGCGAGGAGACGTGTCTCGACCGGTCATAGCGTCCGCTGTATATATGCTATGCCTCAAGATGTTGGGCCTCGCCGAACTTACCTTGTGCTGTACAGAAGACTGGTCTACGGTGAGTTGCGAACGCCTTATGTAGAAAGGGATGTCGACTATCCAACGTGATGAAGTAGAGATCTACCACCGCTATACCGCCCATGAGGCAGAGCCGGTGCTAGAGATGAGCGCGGAGGCTGTACGCAGGCGTGCTGCGCGCGGTCCGCTTGGTGATGGAGATGTTCCCGACGGCACAATGTACCTCCGCTCTGATACTAACCGAACGGCAACCTCGCAAGGTGCGGTGAACGGCGCGATCAGCCCAAGCGAGCTGATAGGCAACCTGAGATCGTATATAGAGTCCCTGAAGAGCGAACTCGCCGCTCGCAGCGAAGAGCTGCGCCGCCGGGAAGAGGAGCATCAAGCAGAGAGCTTTAGCGAGAACCACCTGCTTGCTGGGACACGTGTATACGGGCCGAAGGTATCCTCAACGGAACCACAAAACGGTCGCGGAGGGTACGTCGAGTCTCCTACCGAGGGTAAGCAAGCGTCGCCGTACGATAGCCAAGAGGCTCAGACGGGAGGACGCGTCTTACGGTCGTGGCGGCAGAGGTTGCTTGGGTTTTGAGCACCGGGAGTCAGAGGTCAGG